>NZ_JBNKXY010000015.1:0-58219 GCF_050300555.1 Arcobacter sp. | reverse complement strand
TTGCAGTTGCTGCTTCAACTAAATTTTTAATTTCACGTGCTGCTTCTGCACTTCTTGAAGCTAGATTTCTAACCTCTGCAGCAACTACAGCAAATCCTTTTCCAGCTTCACCAGCAGTTGCAGCTTCAACGGCAGCATTTAGTGAAAGAATATTTGTTTGGAATGCTATCTGGTCAATTACAACAATTGAATCTGCAATTGCATTTGTTTGTTCATTGATTTCATCCATTGAAGTAGCTGTTTTAGAAGCTAATTCTCTACCAATAGAAACTGAACTTGAAACTTCATTTGCATATGTATTCATTTGCATAATATTAGTAGAACTATTTTTAATATTTGCAGTTATCTCTTCAACAGCTGCTGCTGTTTCTTCAAGTGAAGCAGCTTGTTTATTTGCTGCTTTTGCTAAACTTGATATTGTAGAAGATAATGTTTCTGAATTATGGGATAAAGTAACTCCTGTATTTTTATTCTCTACTAACATTGACGTAATAGCCGTACCTAAGCTATTAATATCAGTACATAAAGCTTTTAGATCACCATCCATTTTTGAAGTATCAATTTTTGAACGATAATCATAATTTGTATAAAGAGACAGAACTGACATTGCATTTTTTATATTTGATTCAATTGCACTTAACATCTCATTGATAACATTTTTCAACTCATCTAAAGAAGGATTGCTAGTATTTCCTTTTATTTGTTTATCTAAGAAACCTTTTTTAGCTTCATTAGCACACTCAATTGCACTATCAACAATTTTTCTATCATTTTCAAGGTTTGCTTTTGTTCTTAATATATTATCATTTACTATTTTAGCCATTTGTCCTAATTCATCTTTTGAATCAAGATTTATCTCTTTTGCTTCCGTTGTTTCAAGATTTAAATATTTAAAAAACTCTAATAATCCAAATTGGAACTCCGCTAAAGGATTTTTTATAGCTTTTGTAATAAAAGAGATTACAAAAAATGCAACAATCAAAGCAACAACAATTAAGACATAAAGTAAACTAAGAGTTCTATCTATTTGTGTTAATTCGTTTTCATAGGTAATTCTATTTTGCTCATCTGCTGCTGAACTAATTTTTTCTAAGTTATTATTTAGCTTTATATATATCTCATCTGTTACTGATAACATTGGTGTTGCCATTCCAACATCGATAGTCAACATATCAATTGCATCTGCAACTGCTTTGTTATAATCTTTAATTTCTTTTTGAATTAACGCAAAGGTCTCTTTCTCTTTTTTTGTCAATTCAGGTAAATTTATAATGTGATTAGTAATTTCTAAATATTCTTTTTTTACTTTTTCTAAAATTGCTAATTGTTTATCAATTTCACTTTGTGCATAATCATTAACTGCATAGCTAAATACTTTATACAAAACAGAATTATATAAATTTATCTCTGATAAAATTTTACTACTAGATTTATATAGTTCAAACTTTACCTCAACAATTTCATTCAAACTTTTTTTATTGGCTTTTAATACCATAATAGAAAATACACCAAGTATAATTAAAAAAATAACAACTATAGCTGGTGCAATTAATACTTTTTTACCAATTTCTAAATTTTTTATTCCTAACATGTGCCCCATCCTATTCATTTAAATTCCCCACTTAAATACAAAAGATGTATTTAAATAGAAAATCAAACCCCAAGAAAATTTCTTGAGGTTTAAAAAAATATCAAATATCTTGATTATTTATATACACCAGCACCAATTAGTTGATCTTCACCAATTCCAATTACAAATGAAGTTTTTGGAGTTTGTTTTCCTGTTTTTGGATGTGCCCAAACATAATCAACCCAACCAGAACCATCAGCTTTTACTTTTTTAATAAACTCATTAAATAATTCTGTTCCGTCTTTATCTTTATAATGTAAAAGATTTTTACCTTTTAGTGGTTTTTTAGGATGAGCTGTTATCACTCCATTAAAGTCGTTTGCCCAGATATATAAATCATCTCTAACAAACTTACTTTCTGGCTTATTAAACTCTTCTACACACTTTGCAACACCTACTTCTTTACAAAAAGCTACCCCTTCTTTAACTAAAGCTTCAGCTTGTGCTTGTGTACTATCTGCAAACGAAAATGTTGCACTCAATAAAATTGACGCCCCCAATGTAACTAATTTATTCATCTTTTTCTCCTTATGATTTTATAAATATTTACATATATAATATTAAAATGAACTTAATTTTAACAAGGTTTAATAATTCAACTTTTTTTATAATATTCCCTAAATAAGGTAATTTGTTGAGAATAAACTACAAAAAAAATAATTTTATAATTTATTTTTATAAATTTTTCAAACATATTTCTTACATTTTTGTAAGTTTTTGTAAAAACGCATTTAATGAACTTGCAAACTTTTGTACATCTTTTTTATTAAAAGGTGCGGGTCCTTTTGTCATTTCACCAGCATCTCTTAAACTTTGCATTAAATTCCTTATTGCTAAATATTGTTTAATATTATCATCTGTGTAAGTTTCACCTCTATGGTCAATGGCATAGGCTTCTTTTTCTATAACTCTAGAAGCAAGTGGAATATCAGCAGTTATAACCAAATCATTTTTTTCAACCTCATCAACAATTTTATTATCTGCTTCATCTGCTCCCATATCAACAATAATATATTTGACATAGTTTGATTTACCAATATCTATTTTTTTATTTGCAAAAACTAACGTTTCTAAAGCATTTTTTTCAATAGCTCTTAAAACAATAGGTTTAAGCATATTTGGAAAAGCATCTCCATCTATAAAAAGTTTCATTATAATATCTCTTGCACTCTGCCAACTTGTCCATCTTGAAGTCTTACTTTTATGCCATGTGGATGAGTTGGAGAATTAGTCAAAATATTTTTAACTATGCCTTGTGTTAATTTTCCACTTCTTTGATCTTGTTTTAAAACTATATTTACCGTTGCTCCAATTTTTATATCAAAACGTTTTTTACCATCTTTCATTACTTTCCTTTTATATTTATTTTGGGAATAAAATACATTACAGTTTCATAAATTCCTTCCATATAATGTCTTAGATATATGTCATATTCTTTTTCTATTTCCAAAACCAATTGTGGAACTTTATACCAATCTTCTGCTTTATGATAAATACAAACTGCAAGTATGGGTTTATGTTTTTTTATTGTTTCTTTTGCACCCTTTATTGTATCTTGTTCTGCGCCTTCGATATCAAGTTTTATATAATCTACTTCATCTTTAATCAAATTATCTAAGCTATTAATATTTGTAGCTTGATAATCATGGGCACAGTTATTTTGTAACTCTTCTTTTATATTTGATGATATTTTTTTACTTCCAAGTCCACAATTTATAAACTCAATATTAGCAATATCACCAAAATCTCTTTTTGCTATATTTATATGTAAAGCGTTTGGTTCTACACAATATATTTTTTCAAAATCAGGATAGTTTTTAATAATCTCTTTTAAAGTATCCCCCACATATCCCCCACCATCTACAAATCTTATATTTTTAATTTTTGGAATTATCTCTTTATCAAAATATTGGCTTTCGTGGTCGTTTGTAAAACCTTGCATAAACTCTAAGTCATAGGATATTTTAAAATTAATCACCTTCTCAAATATCTTTTTTGATTTATCATCAGCAAGAAGATTGTAGGTCTTTTCATATTGAGCTTTATTATTTATAAAGTCATCTTTAAAATCATCTATAAAATCAGGACTAGCTAGTTTTAAATCACTATATTTACAAAGAGCGAGATAAGTTATATTTTTAAAACCCATTTTATCAAGTCTATTTTTTACTTCTAGGGGACTTCCACTTGAAGTTGATAGTATTAAAGCATCTTTTGGTACATCTTCTATTTTTAGAACTGTTTTTTTACGTGAGCTTTGAACTCTTGTAAAATCATCAATTATTCCATCTACTTCTATATATTTTAATACTGATTTTGTAAGTTTATTTATACCTAGAATATATTTTTTAGTAGTTTTAGAAAAGACAAAGAGTTCAACTAACTCTTTATCTTTTTGATTTATATAATCAATATTTATAAGATTGATGGTTTATCCTTTTTATTTGAAGGATTATATCATCATCTTATTTTAGTAAATCTTTGTTAGCACTTTCATGACCTAAATATTCATGTGCCAGATAAGAACTTCTTGCATATGGAGTTGAGTGTACAAATTCAAATCCTAAATCCATAGCAAGTTGTTTATACCTTGCAAATTGTTCTGGTTTTACATATTCTACAACTTTTTCAAAATCTCCACTTGGTGCTAAGTATTGTCCAATACTTAAAAATTTACAACCAACAGAAACAAGGTCTTTAAATACTTGTACCATCTCTTCTTCAGTTTCACCAAGTCCTACCATAAGAGCTGATTTTGTTTTGATTTTATCTCCACCTAGTTCTTTTAGTCTTTTTAAAACTTGAATTGATCTTTCATATGAAGCATTTTTTCTGATTTTATAAAATCTTGGCACTGTCTCAATATTATGTCCAATAATAACGGCTCCAGAATCAACAACAGTTTGAAGTGACTCTTCTCGTGCTTTAAAATCAGGTACCAAAATCTCCACTTGTGTTCCTGGACATTTTTCTAAAATATCTTTTGTCACTCTGTAAAATTGCTGTGCTCCACCATCTGGTAAATCATCCCTTGCAGGACTTGTAATAACTACAAATTTAAGTCCCAAGTGTTTTACAGAAGTCGTAACTTTTTGTATTTCACTTAAATCAACTTCAGTAGGAAGTCCAGTTTTTACATTACAGTATGAACATCTTCTTGTACAGATATCACCAAGAATTAAAAATGTTGCATTTTTCTTTGCAAAACATTCACTTATATTTGGACATTTTGCCTCTTGACAAATTGTATGTAATCCACCCACATCTTTTAAAAGACCTTCCATCTCTATTTGAGCACTGGGTGTTAATTTTTTTCTTAACCACTCTGGTTTTTTAAAATTTACTTTTTTCTCACTAAATTCCATATTAGATGGTATAGTCATATTTATCCTTTAATAACTCTTCTTTTTTATTTATCTCTTTTTGTGTTAATTGTGAAGATATTAATTCCACATTAAAACTTTTTTCAAAAGAGTCAATTAATAACTCTTTTGCCTTTTCATATGTTAAATTTATATTTAAATCTTCTAAACTAATTCCATATCTATTATCAATGCTGTTACATTTATCATCATTTGTGTTACTTTTTTTCACAGTATAAAGTGGAATTGAACCATGTTGAAATATCACTTTTTTTGTTCTTCTTTGAGCATTTCCACCAATTTTTTGTCCATTTACTAAAATATCATATGCTTCAAAACCTACTTGACAAAATTCACTTTTTGACAACATTACAGACTCATCATCTTTTGCATAATTGGTTTTTAAACCCAGTTTTTTATAAAAATTTATCAAAAAATAACAAATTTTTTCATAAGACTGTTTAATATTGTAACTTTTCAAAAGTTCTGTTGGTATAACTAAAGAATATGACAAATCATGTCCATGGAAAAGTACTCCACCACCAGTTACTCTTTTAGCATAATCACCAACATAATCATTAGTAAAAGAATAAGAACTAAAGTCCTGTGATACGCCAATGGTAAAAGAATTTGTCCAATGATATACTCTAAATATAGGAGTGTCATTATTTTCAAATGATGATATTAAAGCATCATCTGTTGCCATATTTATTTTAGCACAATTTTGACCATCTTTTATAACTCTAAAAGAACTTTTTTCTTCAATCATAAATACCTTTTCTTATAGAAAAATAATTATTTTCTTCTTAAACTTAAATTTTAATTAAATTTTTACATATTTTTAACATAAATTTATGATAAAATTCGCTAAAATTTGCTGTTTTTTCATTATAATTGATAATATTTCTAAATAAACTTAAATAAAAATATTAATTTAAATTATAAATAAAATTTAAGTAAAAATAAGTACCATATGCTCACAATTCGATACACTCGTTTATTGGCATGTATTATTTTTTCTTAATGTTCATATGCTCATTAAAAAGAGTGGAAAAAATCGCAATTTCTATTAAAAAATCTAACAAGGATTACTAAATGTCAGTTGAAAACTTAAACGATGTCTTAAAAGATCTTAATCCAGAAGAAACTCAAGAATGGATTGATGCTTTAGAAGCAGTTATTGAAGAAGAAGGGAGCCATAGAGCTCATTTTCTTTTAGAAAAGCTAATTGATAAAGCTAGAAGAAATGGAGCTTATTTGCCATATGATGCAAAAACAGCTTATTTAAATACTATTCCAGTAGAACAAGAACCTAAAATGCCAGGTAATTTATCACTAGAGAGAAAGATAAGATCAATTATAAGATGGAATGCGCAACTTATGGTTTTAAGAGGTTCTAAAAAAGATTTAGAACTTGGTGGTCACATTTCATCTTTCCAATCATCTGCAACACTTTATGATGTAGCTTTTAATCACTTCTTTAAAGCACCAAATGATAAAGATGGTGGAGATTTAATATTTTTCCAAGGACACATTGCTCCAGGAATTTATGCAAGAAGCTTCTTAGAAGGAAGACTTACTCAAGAACAATTAGATAACTTTAGACAAGAAGTTGATGGAAAAGGTTTATCTTCATATCCACACCCTAGACTTATGCCTAACTATTGGCAATTTCCAACTGTATCTATGGGACTTGGACCAATACAAGCTATTTATCAAGCAAGATTTTTAAAATATTTAACTGACAGAGGAATAAAAGATTGTAGTAATCAAAAAATCTATTGTTTCATGGGTGATGGTGAGTGTGACGAACCAGAATCATTGGGAGCAATTGGATTAGCAGGAAGAGAAGGATTAGAAAACTTAATCTTCGTTATTAACTGTAACTTACAAAGACTAGATGGACCAGTTAGAGGGAATGGAAAAATTATCCAAGAACTTGAAGGACAATTTAGAGGTGCTGGATGGGAAGTACTTAAAGTTATCTGGGGAAGTAAATGGGATGAATTATTAGCAAAAGATACATCAGGTAAACTATTAGAACTTATGGAAGAGACTGTTGATGGTGAGTACCAAAACTTTAAACAAAAAGGTGGAGCTTACACAAGAGAAAAATTCTTCAACAAATACCCTGAAACTGCAAAACTTGTAGAAAATATGAGTGATGATGAAATTTGGGCATTAAACAGAGGTGGACATGACCCAGTTAAAGTTTATGCTGCATATAAAAAAGCAAATGAAACAAAAGGGAGACCATCTGTTATCTTAGCTAAAACAGTTAAAGGTTACGGAATGGGTGAAGCAGCTGAAGGTAAAAATATTGCTCACGGTGTTAAAAAAGTTGATTTAAAATCTTTAAGACAATTTAGAGATAGATTTGATATCCCTGTAACTGATGATGAAATCGAAAAATTACCATACTATTTACCAGCAGAAGATTCTGAAGAGATGAAATATATCAAAGAAAGAAGAGCTGCACTTGGTGGATTTGTTCCTCAAAGAAGAGAAACATTTACTGAAAAACTTGTTCTTCCTGAATTAAGTGCATTTGACTCAATCTTACAAGGAAGTGCAGATAGAGAAATCTCTACAACAATGGCATTTGTAAGAGTTTTAAATATTCTTGTAAAAGATAAACAAATTGGAAAAAGAATTGTTCCTATCGTTCCTGATGAAGCTAGAACATTTGGTATGGAAGGTATGTTTAGACAACTTGGTATTTATGCTGCTGAGGGTCAAAAATATATTCCACAAGATAAAGATCAAGTGGCATACTATAAAGAAGATAAAAAAGGTCAAGTATTACAAGAAGGTATTAATGAGTTAGGTTCAATGGGTTCTTGGATAGCTGCAGCTACTTCATACTCAATCAATGATTGTCCTATGATTCCATTTTATATTTTCTACTCAATGTTTGGATTCCAAAGAACAGGTGATATGTGTTGGGCAGCAGGAGATCAAAAAGCAAAAGGTTTCTTAGTTGGTGGAACTTCTGGAAGAACTACACTTAATGGTGAAGGTTTACAACACGAAGATGGACACTCACATATTATTGCTAATACTATTCCAAACTGTGTTACTTATGATCCAACTTATGGTTATGAAGTTGCTGTTATCGTTCAAGATGGTATTAATAGAATGTATGGTGAAACACAAGAAGATGTATTCTACTATATTACAACATTAAATGAAAACTATCAACAGCCAGCAATGCCTACAGGTGTAGAAGAAGGTATCAAAAAAGGTATTTATAAATTAGAAACTATAGAAGCTAAAAATAACTACAAAGTTAACTTATTAGGTTCTGGTTCAATTTTAGAGCAAGTTAGAACTGCAGCTAAAATTTTAGCTTCTGATTATGGAATTGCAAGTGATGTTTACTCTGTAACTTCATATAATGAACTTACAAGAGATGCACAAGATGTTGAAAGATATAACATGCTTCACATTGATGAAGAGGATAAAGTTCCTTATGTTGCTCAAGTTCTAGGTCAAGATGCAGATTCAATTTTTGTATCAGCAACGGATTATATGAAAGCATACTCTGAACAAATCAGCCCATACTTAAAAGGAAGCTTTAAAGCACTTGGAACTGATGGATTTGGTAGAAGTGATAGTAGAGCAAACTTAAGAAGTTTCTTTGAAGTTGATTCAGACTTTATTGTATTTACAACTTTATCACAACTTGTTAGAAATGGTAAATTAGATAAATCTGTTTTAGCTGATGCAATGAAAAAACATAACATCAACCCAGATAAAATCAACCCATTAAAAGCGTAAGGAGTAGAAGATGAGTAGAATTCAAGATATTTTTATTCCTGACTTAGGTGCTGACAAAGATGTTGATTTAATTGACGTAATGGTTAGTATTGGGGATGTTGTTGAAGTTGAAGATGGTTTAATTACACTTGAAACTGAAAAAGCATCTATGGATGTTCCAACAACACATGCAGGAGTTGTAAAAGAAATACTTGTTAAAGTTGGAGATAAAGTAAATTCTGGTGATTTAATTGCAAGAATTGAAATCCAAGATGCAGCTAGTGCAGAAGCACCAGCTGCTCCTGTAGCTGAGAAAAAAGTAGAAGCAACTCCGACAGCTGCAGCTACAAGTTCAGCACCAGCAGATTTA
The DNA here is from genome assembly GCF_050300555.1 of Arcobacter sp. Classification (NCBI taxonomy): domain Bacteria; kingdom Pseudomonadati; phylum Campylobacterota; class Epsilonproteobacteria; order Campylobacterales; family Arcobacteraceae; genus Arcobacter; species Arcobacter sp. The sequence continues at coordinate 49,098 of NZ_JBNKXY010000015.1, read as the reverse complement.
AAATCAGTAGAGGCAGAACTTCAAGCAATCTCTTCATCTGGTGCACAAGTTTCTTGTCAACTAATTCAAGACCAAACAATTTGTTCAGTTATTGAAGAAGTTTATATACCTGATTTAGGTGCTGATAAAGATGTTGATTTAATTGATATTATGGTTAATGTTGGTGATACAGTTGAAGCTGAAGCTGGACTTATTACTTTAGAGACTGAAAAAGCTTCTATGGATGTTCCAGCACCATTTGCTGGAGAAATTTTAGAACTTTTTGTAAAAGTTGGAGATAAAGTAAACAGTGGCGATTTAATTGCAAAAATGGTTAAAACTGTTGTAATGGAAAGTAAAGTTCCAACACCAGTTCAAGCTCCTGTACAAGAAGCACCAAAACCAGAGACAAAAGCACCTGCAACTTTACAAGCAGCTGTTGCAACTGCAACAGTAAAAGAAAATACAAGTGTATTATCTCAAAAAGCTAAAAAAGTATATGCAAGTCCAAGCGTAAGAAAACTAGCACGTGAATTTGGAGTTGATTTAGGGTTTGTTAAAGGAACTGGAAATAAAGGAAGAATTCTTAAAGATGACATAAAAGCTTATGTTAAAGAACAACTTAATAAACCAGCAACTGCAACAGGTACTGGGTTAGGATTTAATTTCCCAGAAGCAAAAGAGATTGATTTTGCACAATTTGGAGAAATTGAAACTGTTGAATTAACAAGAATTCAAAAAATATCTGGACCATCATTACATAGAAATTGGGTATCAATTCCTCATGTAACACAATTTGATGAAGCTGATATTACAGAATTAGAAAGCTTTAGAAAAGAACAAAATGCAATTGCAAATGGATTTAAACTTTCACCACTTGTATTTGTTGTAAAAGCTGTTGCTAAAGCATTAGAAATCCATCCTAAATTTAACTCATCATTAAGTGCAGATGGGCAAAGTTTAATTATGAAAAAATATTTCCATATTGCTATTGCAGTTGATACACCAAATGGATTGGTTGTACCTGTAATAAGAGATGTAAATAAAAAAGGATTTAAAGAGATTGCAATTGAGATGGCTGAAATTTCACAAAAAGCAAGAGATGGTAAACTAAAAGCACAAGATATGCAAGGTGCTTCATTTACTATTTCATCTTTAGGTGGAATTGGTGGAACTAAATTTACTCCAATAATCAATGCTCCTGAAGTGGCAATTTTAGGATTATCAAAATCTGAAATGAAACCTGTATGGAATGGTGAAACATTTGTGCCAAGATTAACTTTACCATTATCATTATCTTATGACCATAAAGTAATTGATGGTGCAGATGGTGCAAGATTCACAACTACATTATCACAACTATTGAGTGATATTAGACTATTAAGTCTGTAAGGAAAAAAAATGAGTAATATAGTAGATATTTTTATTCCTGATTTAGGTGCAGACAAAGATGTTGATTTAATTGACGTAATGGTTAACATTGGAGATAAAGTAGAAGAAGAGGATGGTCTTATTACATTAGAGACTGAAAAAGCTTCTATGGATGTTCCAACAACACATTCGGGTATTATAAAAGAAATACTTGTAAAGGTTGGAGATAAAGTAAATTCTGGTGATTTAATCGCTAGAATTGAAGTTGAAGATGAAACTTCTGCAGCACCAGCTGTAGAAGAAAAAGTACAAGCAGCACCAGCTGCAAAGCCAGCAATTACAACAACAAATACTGATGGTGCAACAGAAATCAAAGGTCAAGTTCTAGTAATAGGAGCAGGACCTGGTGGTTATTCAGCTGCTTTTAGATGTGCGGATTTAGGCTTAGATACAGTTTTAGTTGAAAGATATCCAACTTTAGGTGGAGTTTGTCTAAATGTTGGTTGTATTCCATCTAAGGCACTTCTTCACGTAGCAAAAGTTATGGAAGAAGCTGAGCACATTTCACATGCAGGTATTAAGTTTACAAAACCAGAAATTGATTTACCAGGTGTTGCAGCTTATAAAAGTGGCGTTGTAAAAAAACTAACTGATGGTTTAAGTGCAATGGCTAAAATGAGAAAAGTAACTGTAGTACAAGGTTATGCTAAATTTTTAGATAAAAACTCTGTTATTGTAGAACATACTGATATTGCAGGAAAACAAACAAAAGTTACTTTTGATAATTGTATTATTGCAGCTGGAAGCCAGAGCTCTAAAATGTCATTTATTCCACATGAAGATCCTAGAATTTGGGATTCTACTGATGCACTTGAAGTTAAAGAAGTTCCAAAAAGACTTCTAGTAATGGGTGGTGGAATTATCGGTCTTGAAATGGGAACTGTTTATCAAAAATTAGGAAGCCAAGTTGACTTCGTGGTTAGAGGTAAACAACTAATGTCAGGAACAGATACTGATATAGTTAAAATGTACACTAAATCAAATGCAAATAGATTTAATGTTATGTTTGAAACTCAAGCACAATCAATCATTCCTAAACAAGATGGTGTTTATGTTGAATTTAAAGGTAAAAATGCTCCTGAAGGTGCTGTAGTTTATGATGCAATTCTTGTAGCAATGGGAAGAAGCGCAAACGGTAATAAACTTGACCTTCAAAATTGTGGTGTAAATGTTGATGAATATGGAATCATTAAAGTTGATAAACAAATGAGAACAAATGTACCTAATATTTTTGCAATTGGAGATATTGTTGGTCAACCAATGCTTGCACATAAAGCAGTGCATGAAGGTCATGTTGCAGCTGAAGTAATTGCAGGACATAAAGTATTCTTTGAACCAAAACAAATACCAAGTATTGCTTATACATTCCCTGAAATTGCATGGGCTGGTATGACTGAAAATGAAGCGAAAGCTGCTGGTATTAACTATGAAGTTGCTACATTCCCTTGGTCTGCATCAGGAAGAGCTTTAGCTGCAGATGTATCAAAAGATGGTATGACAAAACTTATTTTCGATAAAGATACTCACCAATTAATTGGTGGAGCACTTGTTGGGGATAATGCAGGTGAATTACTAGGTGAAATTTCACTAGCACTTGAAATGGATTGTGATGCTGAAGATATTGCACTTACAATTCATGCACATCCTACTTTACATGAATCAGTTGGTATGGCAGCTGAAATATTTCATGGAAGTATTACTGACTTACCAAATGCAAAAGCTAAAAAGAGATAAAACTCTTTTTAGTTATGCTATAATGTCGAATGACATTTTATAATATACTTGATTTTATACTAATACTAATTATCTGTTTTTTAATATATCACAGCTATATACAAAAAAGCTATCTTAAGATATTTGAATACTTTAAAATATTTTTTATACTTACTATATCTGCAAAACTAGCTGGCTTTACAGGAACAGTTCTTCAAAAGTTTTATATAACAAAAGCAGATACATATACTACTTTAATATTAATTGCTTTTGTAATAAATATTTTAATACTATATTTTGGTTGGAATATTTTAATAAAACTATTTACAACTTTTATAAATAGTGAAAAAATCAAATCTTTTTTTGCAAAACTTTTTACAGTAATAGAAGTAACAATCTTAACAACGCTATTTTTATATATAACAATGCAGTTTTATCCATCTAAAAAATATATTTATCCAACAATAAAAAAGAGTTACATCTATCCTAAAATAGAACACTTTTATACACACTTTTTAAATGCAGATTTTATGATAATGATTTTAAATCAAGATACAGCAACAAACCATAAAGAACTACTATTTAAAAGCTTTAAAAATAGTTTCTAAGCTCTCTAGCCCATTATACAAAATACTCTAATGTAATTTATATGCTATCTTATTTTATATATTACTACTAAATTGTGTAATCATTATTACCTTGAATATATCCATGTTTAATTAAATAATCTAATATAATATCACAATTTTTTTCTATACTATTTTCACTATTATTAATAATAATTTCAGGATTTATTGGAGTTTCATAAGGAGAGTCAATTCCTGTAAAATTTTTTATTGCTCCTTCTCTTGCTTTTTTATATAACCCTTTAGGGTCTCTATTTTCACAAATATCTAAAGGTGTATCTACAAAGATTTCAATAAATTCATCATATTTTACTAAACTTCTAGCTATTTGCCTATCAGATTTAAATGGACTAATAAAAGCAGTCAATACAATCAATCCTGCATCAACAAACAATTTACTTACTTCCCCTATTCTTCTAATATTTTCAACTCTATCTAATTCACTAAATCCCAAATCTTTATTAAGCCCATGCCTAACATTATCTCCATCAAGTAAATATGTTTTTCTTCCTCTTTTAAAAAGTTCAGCTTCTAAAGCATTTGCAAGTGTTGATTTACCACTTCCACTAAGCCCTGTAAACCATAAGATACATGGTTTTTGATTTAAAAGTTTAGACCTATTAGCTTTTTTAATATTTTGTTGATGCCAAACTATATTTTCATTATTCATAAATACTCCTAATCAAAATGGGAAAAATATTGGTATTAGTACTAAAACTAATGCTGAATAAACAATAGATACTACTATACCACTTTTGAAAAATGTTTTAATATTATATTTACCTACACTATATACCATTAAATTTGTTTGATAACCATAAGGAAAAATAAAACTAGCACTCGCACCATATGCGACTGCCATAACAAAAGGCAAAATACTACTATCAAAAGTTATAGCAGTAGAATATGCAATTGGAAAACTCAAAGCAGCTGCTGCATTATTTGTGATAATTTCTGTTAATAAAAATGTAAAAAGATAAATAGAAATAAAAGCACCAAATATTCCATAACTACCAAATAAAAAACTTAAAAAATCTGCTAAATATTTAGATATACCACTATCTATCATAACATGTGCAATTCCCAATGCTGAACCAATTATAAGCACTAATTCATAAGGAAATCTTCTTTGTATTTCTGAAACAGAAATTAATTTAAATCCTAAAAAAATAGCAAGAAGTAAAAATAATCCTTTAACTAATGAAATAATTCCAAAAAAACTACTAAATAAAATTGCTAAAAATGAAAATAAAACAAAAAAACTACTTTTTTTATCAAGTCTCTTTTCAAGACCTATTTTTGAAATAATATAAAAGTTTTTTTCTATATTATCTCTTTTTGTGAAATCATCACCAACAGCTAATACAATATTATCTCCCATTTGCAATTTTACTTCACTAATTTTTCCTGATAATTGTTGGTTTCCTCTTTTAATTGCTACAACGGAAGCATTAAATTTTGTTCTAAAATTTGTATCTTTAATTGTCTTATTTATCAATGTTGACTCATGTGATAATATGACTTCCACAATATTTTTATCAAACTTTTGATTAACATTATCTAATACTAAGCCATCAAAGTTTTTTAAAATCTCAATATGCTTAATATCCCCACTCAAAAGTAACGTGTCATTTTCACAAATAATTTCATTTGGATTTACGGGAGATATAATCTTATCATTTCTTAGAATTTCACTTAAAAATAGATACTCCAAATTTCTTAATTTATTTTCAAGAACACTCTTTCCAATAAGTTTAGAATTTTTTAAAACTTTTGCTTCTAAAAAATAGTTTTCTATTTGTTTTTCTGATTTTATATCTGGCAAAAATCTAGCTATAAAAAGTAAAATAAAAGCCCCTATAAATGCTATTGGAATTCCAACATAAACAAAATCAAAAAGTTTTAAAGGAGTTATATTATTTTCAATCATAAAACTATTAATCAAAAGATTTGTAGAAGTTCCAATTAATGTTATTGTTCCTCCAAAAATAGCAGCATAAGAAAGAGGTAATAAAAGTTTTGATGGACTATGAAATTTATTTTGTTTTACAACACTCATCATGGAAGCAACAACTGCAGTATTGTTTAAAAAAGCAGAAAAAAGAGATGTAAATAATGATAATTTTAATAATGATTTTGTATAAGATTTAGAAAATAATTTATCACCAATAGTAGTTACAAAAAATGTTTTTTCAAATACTATTGAAATAATGAGCAATAGTACCAATGTTATTAGAGATGAATTAATAAAACCACCAAGCATTTTTTCTAATTTAATTAAATCTAAAAAATAATAAAGTAAAACTAAACCAAAAAACAAAAATCCCGCTTTAAACTTGTTTTGAACTAAAAGTATTAGTAGTGTTATTAAAGATATTCCAATTAATATATTCATATTTTTTTCTTCTTTTAATTTAATTGATGATTAAACTCAGGAACTATCTCTTTTAATTTTGCGATTTTGTCTTCACAAATAAGAAGCTCTTCTATATCATTATTCAATTTAGCAATATTATAAAAAGTTGAACTAGCAACAGTGATTGAATCATAATCTGTTTTTTTATCACTGTCATTTATAAGAAGTTCTTCATAAAGTTTTTCTCCTGGTCTTAACCCAGAATACTCAATTTGTATATTTTCTCTTCCACTAAGTTCTATCATTTTTTTAGCTAAATCAACTATTTTAATAGGCTCACCCATATCAAGTATGAAAATCTCTCCACCTTTACCAATACTTGCTGCTTGTAATACTAACTCACAAGCTTCTGGTATAAGCATAAAGTATCTAGTAATATCAGGATGGGTTACAGTTATAGGACCACCTGCTTCAATTTGAGATTTAAATTTAGGAATAACACTTCCACTACTTCCTAAAACATTTCCAAATCGAACAGCTACAATTTCTGTAGATTTAGATTTTACATTCTGTGCATATAATTCACATATTCGTTTTGTAGTTCCCATTACATTTGTAGGACGAACAGCTTTATCAGTTGAAATTAATACAAACTTTTCAACTCCATATTTAATAGATAAATCAATACAATTTTTTGTACCTATTATATTATTTGAAATACCTTCTAAAATATTATCTTCAACAAGAGGTACATGTTTATAAGCAGCTGCATGGATTACTATTTGAGGATTATATTTTTTAAATGTATTCTCAATAAATCCAAAATTTCTAACAGTTTGCATAACAGGGATAACATTATTAGCATTTAATTCTTCAATAATAGCATACAAATTATACTCACTGTGGTCAACTAAAATTAATTGCTTTGCACCAAACTTTTTACACTGTCTTGATATTTCACTGCCAATACTTCCACCAGCTCCAGTGATTAATACAACTTTGTTTTTAATGAAACTCTCTATTTTCTCTTTATCCAAATCTTTTGGATGACGTGCTAACAAATCTTCTACAGAGATGTCTTTTAACTGCGTAGAATAATCTTTTTCTTGAAGAATTTCATTTAATGTAGGAAGAATTTTTACACTCTTAAAATGAGGATTCAATTTATCATAAATAAATTTTATTCTACTTTTTTCTGCACTTGGCATTGCAATTAAAAGAAGATCAAATTTTGAATTTTTAATTACTTCTTTTAACTTTGTTCTTGAAATAATTTGTATACCATCAATACTTCTTTTTTGAAGATTTTTAGAATCATCAATAAAATATTTTATACTATATTGGCTATGTCTAAACTCTTCAGCTAGTTTAACACCAGCTTTTCCAGCACCATATATTACAACAGACTTATCTTTTATTGTTTTAGATTTATTAACATAATAATTATACGAATACATTAAAAAATTTATTAAAAATAGATATAAAAATAGTTCACTAGCAAGAAGAGCAAATCTAACTTGTCCATAAAAAATAGGTAAATAAACAACAAATGCACTAATATAAACTATACTTTTAATTAAAAATGTTCTTTGAGTAGATTTACTCCATGATAGTGAATAATCTTTAAAAATTAAAAAAGAAGCCAAAATTCTTACAGCTGTAACTCCAAGTATAACTGATAATATTGGCTTTTGATGAAAAATAAAAAAAGTCCAATAAAAAGTAATAAAGCTAAGTACAACTATTACTAATATATTTAATATTCTTTTATCAATTTGAAACATTAGGAAAAAGCCTTTTTTGAATCTATATATTTCATTATAATAAAAAGTATCAATAAAGTAACTAAAAAAGCAATAAATATATTTGAAATAAAATAAACATTACAAAAAATTAATATATTTAATCCTATAGAATAATTAGTAACCTTATAGTGACTCCAGCCAGCTTGCGTAAGTCTTTGATAAGCATGTTTTTTATGTGCCTGAGATAGTTTTTCACCATTTAACTTTCTTCGAATCAATGTTAACGTTGCATCAAACCAATATACACTAAATAATATAATCCATATCCATAGATTTCTAGGCTCTTGATTTGCATAATAGAGTGTGAAAATTGCAATATTATACCCTAAAAGTGTACTTCCAACATCTCCCATAAATATTTTAGCCTTATTCCAATTCCAGTATAAAAATCCAAGAACTGCAACAGCTAAAAGTAAAAAATGACTACCTCCAAAAAGTAAATAGGAAGCAAAACTTAAAAAGACTGCCTCACTTCCAGCATAACCATTTATTCCATCCAAAAAGTTATAAAGGTTTATAAACCATATAATCATAAAAAAAGCAAAAATATTAGTAAAAATTTGATTTTCAATTGAAAATAAGCCTAAGTCAATACTATTAAAACCACCTAAAATATATAATCCAAATAAAGAAACAAATGATTGAATAATAAGTCTTACTTTTGCACTTAATTCAAATAAATCATCAAGAAAACTAACTACTGAAATAATAATTCCAACTAAAAGTGCATAAAAAAGTGTTTGGTCAATCTGTTTTGTAAAATATAAATAAATCAAACCAATAAACCATGTTATTGCAATAGCAATACCGCCTCCATGTGGAGTAGGAGTAATGTGTGAACTTCTATCATTTACTTGTGCAACTAAAGACTTTTTGATAGCATAGTTTTTTATTAAATAAGTTAAAGAAAATGATACTAATAATAAAACTAAATAAATCAAAATTGCTCTCCCTTAATCATGTAGCTTATTCCATCTTCAACACTATATGGGTTTTTAAGATTTAATTGCTCTTTGGTAATAGTATTATCCACTTCTAAACTTCCGTAAAGTCTTTTATGAAATGAAGGTTTTAATGACTTTAATAAAGTTTCAAAAAAGGGTATTTTTATCAAATACGTGTTCTTATTTAAGTTCTTTGCTATAAGTTCAATAAATTTTGAAGTACTCAAAGGTTTATCATCGCTAGCTAAAAATATTCCAGCTTTATTTTGTATGATTAATTCATCAATGAGATGACAAAGGTTTCCTATATAAACCATACTTCTTATATTGTCTATTTTTCCAAAAGGTAACAATGGTACTTTGTTTGTGAGATTAACAAGTGATTTAATATTTGCTTTTACACCATAACCATATACAATAGGAGTTCTTATAATGCTTACTTTAAAGCTTTCATCCTCTAACTTTTTAAGTTCAATTTCTGCTATAAATTTACTTTTGCCATATTCATCTTCTGGTCTACAAATACTATTCTCAGTGTATTTTCTAGTAGTCTCTTCTCCATATACTTTCACTGTACTCATAAATATGAAGTGTTTTACGCCACACTCTTTAGCTTTTCTAGCTAACTTTAAAGTTTGAGTTACATTTACTTTCTCATATTCCTCCAAAATTGCTCCACCCATTTGATGAACGAGAGCTGATAGATAAAGTACAACATTTATATCTCTACAATCAAAAGTAGTAAAATCATCTTTTAAAAAGCTAAAAGTTTTTATTTTATATTTATCTTTATATTTATTTATGAAGTAGTTTCCTATAAAACCATTTGAACCTGTAATTAAGAGTTTTCTATAACCCAAATTGTTATCACTATTTATCATACATTTCCTTCATATATTTCCTTCATATATTTCAAAATGTTTTTTAACAATTTTACTTATATCAAACTCTCTTTCAGCCAATTCTCTACCAGATTTTCCCATACTGTTTCTCAAATTATTATCTACTATCAATTTTTCTATCATTTCTGCTAACGATTTAGAATCTCTTACTTTACATAAAAGTCCTGAAATATTTGGCTCTATAGCATCTCTACATCCAGGAACATCAGTAGTAACTACTGCTCTCCCACAAGATGCTGCTTCAATAAGAACTTTAGGCAATCCTTCTCTGTATGAAGGAAGAACTATAATATTTGAATCTGAAAATACATTTGCAATATTATCTGTAAATCCATATAGATTTACAAAACCATTTTCTTTTATCTTTTTAGTATCTTCCATAGTTAAACTTGCAGGATTACCAATATCTATATCTCCATATAGTTCAAATTCTATATTTGGAAATTTTTGTTTCAAAATTCTTGATGCATCTATATATTCAAAGACACCTTTATCTTTTAAAAGCCTACAAGCCATAGAAACCTTAATATTTTGATTGCTTTCTTTTATCCATTTATATTGATTCAAATCTACACCTGAACCTTTTATCAGTATGATTGGTACATTTAAAATTGATTTTACAACTTCTTTATCATCAAGATTTTGAACAATTACATAAGATTTTTTTCCTCCAAGAGCAAATCGATACATACTTTTTATTATCATTCTAACAATTGAAGCTTTTATTCCTTGCCTTATAAATATAAAACCAAGTCCAGATATAGAAAATACTTTTTTAGATATATTTAAAAACCTTGAAGTTATACCTCCATAAAGCACTGGTTTTATAGTTATAAAATGAGCTATATCTGGATTTATTTCTTTTGTTACTTTATATATTTCAGTAAATGCTTTAAATTCACGTTTGATAGTAGTCCCACTTCTTGATATAGCTAAAGGATATACCTTTAAACCTAAACTTTCTAAATATTCTTTCTTATCAGATATTCCACAGGCTATGTAAACATCATAACCTTTTTTTAAAGCTTCTAAAGCTAAAGGTAATCTATGTGTTATAAAAAACCAATCTATATTCACTATAAAAAGTATTTTTTTTGTCAACTTAGTATTTCTTTTCATATTTTTAATTATAAGACTCTTTCAAATAAATGTATAGTTTTTTTTAAATTAAAATCTTTTGATCTTACTTTTGATTTAGATTTATAGTCTTCATATATTGTATTTCTTTCCAGAAGAATGTTCATCGCATCAATAATTTTATCTTCGTCATTTACTGGAGTTAATATTCCATACTCTGCAATTTCTAAACTATTATGTAGTTTTATTGATAAGTCACTTCTAGGAGAAAGGATCTCTCTAGGTCCACTATCACAATCTGTAGAAATAACAGGAAGTCCACAAGCTAAAGCCTCTATTAATACATTAGGAAAACCTTCTCTTGTTGAACTTAAAATAAAACAATCTGCTTTATTCATATACTTATAAGGATTTTTATCAAATCCTAACATTTTTACATAATTTTCTAATCCTAGTCTTTTTATTAACTCTTGTAATTCTGAGTTTTTTAAACCTTCTCCTAATATCCAAAGCTCACATTCTGTAAATGACAGTTTTGAAAAAGCTCTAATAACTAATTCTTGTCTCTTATGTTTTTCAAGTCTTCCTACAAGAATAAATACAAACTTATTGGTTTTTAACCCAGTGTCCAATGGTTCATTTGCTAATTGATTGATTTTATCTACATCAATAGGATTGTTTATCACTTCTATTTTATTAGCTGGAATATTAAAACTTTTTATTAAATCAAAAGCACTACCTTTTGAATTTGGGATAATCATATTAGCTTTAGGATAAAGTTTTTTTACTAAAAATCGTCCAACTATAGAACCTATAGAATTTCCATTGTAAGTCATAGACGCAGTATTTCGTTCACTTATAACTACTTTAGACTTTAAGCCGAGTATTTTTGCGAAAGTATTAATAAAATTAGGTCTATACATAAAAGATAAGCTAATATCTACTCCCCTATGGTTACATATTTTTTTATATTTCCAGCTTAGATAAGGGATCTTTATGATTTTTATTAAATTAATTTCCTCTGCAACTATTTTTTCAAGATATATTACTTCAATATTATCAGGTATATCATAAGTTATTTTATCCATCATCAAGATCAAGGTGATATCATATTTTCTTTGTAGTTCTTTTAAGAGAATAGAAACAACTCTTTCTGCTCCACCTCCTGAAAGTGAATTTATTAATATAGCTAATTTTTTCTTCATTTAAATCCTAATAATATTGATACATCTTTAGTGCGTACATAATAGCCACAACATTAGCGATAATAAGTAAATTAAAACGTATAATACCATTTAATTTAATATACTCAAACCTGTAACTATTTATAATTAATACAGCTGATAAAAAAATTAACGGCATAAGCATTTTAGGTAATATATTTACTTTTATAATTACAATAACAATTATAAAAGGTATACTATATCCAACAAGTAAATAAAGTATAGACCATTGCTCACTTCGTTTTATTAATAATAGGAATAAACTTCCAATTAAAAATAGTAAGGTAAATGGCATTATTCTATCAGTCATATCCTTTCCATCAAAATAATGACTATATCTTTGTTCATTATTTAAAAATTCTAATATTGGTACTGCCCAATAAAAAATAATAAAAGTTAATAAAAATATTAAAATAAGTGAAAATAAGTGAAATCTTATACTTCGCTTTTCAAAAAGTTTTACCCAAGTAAATAATAAAACAAATAACGAAATTCCATAATGAAAAAATATAGAAAGAAATATCATTATCCAATATTTTTTATTCCCTTCAATAATTTTCATACTTGAATACAAAGCTATCGCTATTGCTAATCCCATTCTTATGGAAGTACCAACATAATGATTAAATAAGGTAAGCATGATAAAATTAAATATTAAAATTGATTCAATACTATTTAATTTCGACACATATTTATACCAAACTTTTGCTAGTAAAATATAAATAAAAACGCTAGTTAAGCATATGGATATTTGTGGGTCAATACCTAAAATATTAAATAGTTTCATATAATATTTAAAACCTATTTCTATTTTTATAGTATCAACAGGATAAGTGAAATGTTCAAGATAGTTTGGTCTATCTTGAATAGTATCCCTTACTAAATACATTAAATAAAATATAGTGATGGAAAAAAGAAATAATAATGCATTATATGTATTTATTCCATATTTTTTATATGTCATTATCAAGAACTCCTTAATATTATGTTTATATCTAATTATTTACTAAAACCAATTTTAATACTATTAACTCTGTTTTTATAATAAAATATATACAAAAAAAACAAATAAATAGACCATTCAAAATAACCATGGGCAAAAGATACAGTATCAGATGAAGCTCTTAATATTATTACTAAAAATAAAAAAAACAGGACTTTGTTTAATTTAAATAGCTTATATAAAGTGACTCCTATAATACTTAAATATACAAATACTAATATGCCACTTTTTGCATGTAGTAACAAATAACTATTATGAGGATTATAATAGTCTATACCATTAATATTCCAATGTAGGTTTTCTAGTTTTATTCCATAAAAAAAACTAAATAAATCTAGATTTGAGATGTAGTTATTTAATATGACTCCTCTAATACTTGGTCCATATAAATTATTGATATCCAATCTATAGAGAATTTTTGATAAGATTTCGGGATCTATTTTATTTAAAAAAGAATAAAAATAATTTTGTAACTCAAAAGAATATACAAAGAAAATTATTATTAGCAAGAAAAAAGTTAAATATTTATATCTTATATGTAATAATGCATATAGAAAGAAAAAAGATAATATTACTCCAGCAGTACCCACTGATATCAAACAAATTAAAAAAGTAAAAAATGCAATCCATATGGAAACTTTATCCCCATTAATATGTCTTACCATATAATAATATGGTAATAAACATAAAAGATATGCAGAAATCATATTTCTACTACCTTTTAAGGCATAATTCATATCTTCAAATAGTATAAAAAAAACAACACAATATATAAAAAGTGCATATAATATTATTTTTGATAAGTTGTAATGGAATTTTTTATATTCAAAAACTGTATCTATTATAGCTATTGAAATTCCCAATGAAGACAAAATTATAGGTAAGAAGAACAATCCTTCATCAAATGTATTATTAAAAATAATTAAAAAATAAGCTAATAATGAGATCAAACTATAAATAAAAACAAATCTATTTACTCTTAAATTATTAAAAACTTGAGATAAGAGAAATAAACCTAAAACTATACCTAAATAGAGTCCAAATTGTATATCAAATAAACCTTTAGCTAAATATCCTAAAATACTAAATAATAAAATATAAATTTTTAAATTTTCATCTATATCAGTTATTTTAATTTTTAAATTATTCATTTCAAACCAAGATTAAATAATTGAATATTTTTTATTTTTCACTTTTGTACTCTTTAAAAAACTTTGAAAGTATTTTATTGCTATAATAAAAACTTATATTACCATTTTTATTTGAATTTAACATATGATTGATTTCTTGAAGAACAGCAAAGATCTCTTTAAGCTTATCATCATCATCATTTATAATATTATTACTTGATTTTATACACAAGTCATATTTTTTCACAATAGTTTCATATTTTTTATTTTCACAATAAAAATATTTATTATCCATATCAAATCCACAAAGTACGATATTTCTATAGCCTAATTTATAAGATAACATTACTGCATAGTTTAAGCTAGAAATATAATTATAAATAAAATCAGATTTGTGCTTATTCAATATTTTTGATTTGAAATTTTCATCAATTTCTTTCCAATATCCTTTTGCATATGCATCTTTCGCAAAATAAAACTTTTTAATTTCATTAGGAATATCTTTTATATTATTGAGAAAATTTTTAAACTTTTTTGTATTTAAAGAAGCATATCCTTTGTACAAAAAAGTATTATCTAGTTTCTTTACCTCTCTAATAAGATTAAAATAATTAAAATCTTTTGGCTGGGTTTCTAATAAATTTAATGAACATTTAAATTCATGGATTATAAAATTATTGATTCCAATAGAATCATGTTTTGATATATGCCTAAAGTCAATATCTGAATAATTATTAATTGAACTTCCAGGAGCTAATATAAAAATAGTATCACTTGTTTTAAAACTATTCTCCAAAAACTTACAACCTACAAATTCAGACTTAAAACGTACTAACTTAATTAATATGAAATACCCCCAAGTCAATACTTTATGAAAAAAATCATAAACAATAGATTTATACATTCAAAGAACCAATCATCCCAACATATTTTCCTTCAAATTCAAAAATATACCAATCATTGATATTATTACCTATAATATAATCATAAAAGAAAGAGTTGTCTTGAATATCATCTATTAAAATAATCGTATTTTTATTTATATTATTTATAATTCTATTCATAAACTTTGCTTTTCCAGCATAAGTTTTGTCAGAATCATAATGTATTAAATCAAACCTAGAAACTTTTTCTAAAAATTGAGGAATATTAACATCATCACCATTAATCAGTAAATCCCAGTTTGATTTAAGTTCATCAGGAACGATATATCCTATATATTGTTCTGGATTTTCTAATCTAAAATAAGGGAAGTCACTACTGTAAAGTTTACCTTTACTGTTTTTATCAATTGCATATAATAAAGAATACGAAGAAAAACCTGCGGCAACACCTGTTTCTAAAATATTATTAGGTTGTAAATATCTAGTGATAAAATATAAAAAAGGATAAATACCACCTCCTCCTAATTTAATATTTAGTTCTTTTAGTTTTTTTATTGATTCCTCTTCTATCTCTTTAGAAACTAGAATTGCTTCGTTCCATAATTCAATAGACAAACTCTTTGCTAGATCTTCACAATTCGAAGCGTTATTTTTAATCCATTCCAAATTTTCTTCTTTAGTATGATTACCATTAAAATCAAAAAACTTTCTATAAATTTTTTTTAAAATAATAAAACTCTTGTCTTTATCAAAAAAATTTTTAAAAATATTTTTAAAGTTGTTTTCTTGCATTAATTCTCCTTTAATTTATTAAAATCAATTAGATTCCTAATAGCTTTTATATGTCCTAACGCATTTTGTTTTACACTAATATTAAAATACTTTTGGACACCTTCCCCTCCAATAACAGATTTAAATGTATTTTTTTCTAAAATAGTTAAAAAACATTTTATATCTTCAATATTTGGTTTATAATTATTTTGATGGATAAGCTCAAAAAAATCTTCTAAATCTTTCAGGGATTTAACATAAAATATACCATTACAATGATTAAACCATGAATATCCAAAAGTTAAAGAAGGAACCCCTCTAATAACTGCTTCCCATGCGCTTGTACTTGTTACAGTAGCCACAGCTTTTGCATTATCAATTAAACTAAATGTATCAGTTTTTATTGAGACTAATTTTACATTTTTTAATTTCTTTATTTGATCATAATAGCCGTAGGATCTAAAATGTTCACCATACCTTGCATAGCTTGTAACAAATTGACTAGGATGCTCTTTTACATATAGAGTCCACCCTTTAGGCATAGTTTTAGATAATAGTTCTATCATATATAATTGATCATCAAAGTCACCACCTAACGGACAAGTAGTTTTTTCAGGTTGATAATGTATTGCACAGAAAATATAAGGTATTGTTAAGTCAACACTTTTTTCAGATATTTTGTCATAATACTTTTTTAAAAAATATTTTTTAATTATGGATTTTGACTTGAAATAAATATGTTCAATATATTTTAAGTTAGAATTTTTAAAACTTTTAAAATATTGTTTTTGATCACTTTTAAAATATTGTGAATTAAAGTCTAAAAGAAGTTTTATCTGTATTTTAAATTTTTTTAAATTAATACTGAAAGAAAAAATCTTTTTAAGTCTTTTTAAAAATTTACTTTTTTCATCTAATAAATTATTAATATTATCTGTTTGATCATAGAGATGTAATGATATCACTTCACTATAGTTTCCTTGTATCTTTTCTAAATATTTTTCAATTTCATTTGATATTTCAAGTTTGTTTTTTTGATTTAATATGGTTTCATATTTTTTCTTTATAATCTCAGAACCTGTTTCGAATTCATTAACAGGATACATTCGTTGATCAATTGTAGTTCGTATAAACATAATGGTTTCTACATTCATCATTTTAGCTACTTTATATAGCACATATTCAGATGCCTGATGAGGCTCTTCTTCAAAAATTATATATTTAGGCTTGAGTTTATTTATAATAGCTACCCAATATTGTACAAAATATTTATACAATAAAACTCTATCTCTATGTGCAAAGTTATCTGCATATGTGTCGTTTCTCTCCATCATCCTTAATGCAATTCGTTCACATTGTGATAATTTTTGCAAAGTCTTAGGACATAAAGGTTCTAAGAGAATATTTGCAAGTTCTTTAGGGGGAATTCCCTTAATGGCATCATAATGGTTATGTAATATACAATTTTCAAAAACATCTTTAATATTATTCTCAATATCATTTACAATATTCCAATAAACTGGTTGAAAATCATCCTCTTTATAAAGAATTTTTGCCATTTCTACAAAATATGGCTGATAGCTCATATAAAAAACATTGGTCATACTTTACCTAATAAATAATTTATTTTAAATAGCCTGGTTTTATTTTAAATTGATTTAAAGGAAATCATTCAAATAGTAACAACTACTATGGAATAAGAAAAGTTATCTAAAATCTTTAATTAATACAATATAACATTTTCTTTAAATAAAAAGCACATTATAATGCAAACTATATTAAACTTCAAAAGAAAAAAATAGTTTTTTTGTATGAAAAATTTCTAATAGAAGAATAAGAAAAATTATATTGACAATTGTAACTCTTTCGGATATACTATCCACCGTTTTATTATCAAAATTCTAAATGATAATAACCTATTTAAAATTCAGATTGGACTTTTTATGACACAACCTCGTTTTCTTTATCTCCATCAAGTTAAAACTGCAGGAAAAACAGTAGAAAAATTTTTGCTTCGCAAATTTCAGGATCAATTTTGTAAAACAACTATCATTTTTAATGAAGAAACAATCAATAATATCTTTTCAATACTTAATTCAAAAGATCAAGCTAAAATAGATATTTTAAATAATGCTAGACTTGTAGCAGGACACTTTACCTATGGACTTCATAAAATGTTGGAGGGTGAATCAAGGTATTTCACTCTCTTAAGAGATCCTGTATCCAGAGCAAGGTCATATTATGCATACTCACTTAAGAGTGAAGGAACAAAAATACATCGATATCTTCATGATAACAATATCTCTTTTGAACAATTTATCGAGATGAAACAAAGTGATATTGAAAAAGCTGATGTCCATGAATTAAATTATGTTTTGGAAGATGGACAGGCAAAAGTTATGTCAGGTGAGGATATCCGGATTGGAGAAGATTATCTTACAGATAATTTACTTGATCTTGTAGAAAACAATATAAAAAAAGATTTTGATTTTGTAGGTACAACAGAGATGTTTGATGATTCTTTTATTGAGATCAACAAACTTCTTGGGTTTAATGCATTTAATACATATATTACACAAAATCGTTCAACTGTCAAAGTTGATGTTTCAGATGCTGCCCGAAAAGTGATCTTGGAAAGAAATAAGGTAGATTCTGCTCTACACAGTAAGTATATGAATCAAGTATCACAAGTTGCTAATAGTTTTGAACATAAGTTAGCTCGTATTTATCTTAAATTGGGAAGTAAAGCAGCAGATACTTATGTTAAGTTAAGGAGCTAACTATGTTGAAATCAATAAAAAGAAAAATTTACCGTTACATGAATGGGGAAGATAATAGAAATTATTTTGAATTACTTTTATATTTTCTTTTTGAACGACTCAAATTCTCTGGTGTACGTATATTGAGTTTATGTAGTTATCGTGTAGTAGCAAATTTTTATAATTCTATTAAAAATAGAAAAGCAATAAATTATAGAAAACAAAATTATCAGTCATTTTTAAGAGTTCTGAAGAATGATGATTCAGAAGCTGCTTGGCAAAGGAATAAGCAGTTGAAAGATGATGGATGGTCTTTAGATTCAACACAGAATTTTAAATACTTAGATCAAGTGATTTCAGAATGTGAAAAGCTATTTGACTTGATAGAACAAAAAAATGATGTAATGGTCATGCCTTATCCTATCTTAGATAGAAAAGAGATTTATCAAAATAAAGCAATGCTTAATTTTTGTTTTTCTGATGAAATATTGTATGTTGTTAGTAATTATCTTGGTGGTGTACCTACTTTGTTAAGTATTGACTTGCTTAGAAGTGATCCTAGAGATAATACATTTGAAAAAAACTATTTAGGATCACAAAATTGGCACTTAGACAATGTTACTCGACCCTTTATAAGAGTGTTTGTTTATATTAACGATGTAGATGAAGAAACTGGTCCATTTACAATAATTACCAAAAAGTTGACTAAATTTATTGAAAAAAAGACGGGTTATGGTTCATTTTATAAAAGTTTGGATTTATCTGATGAAGAAGTAAATTCATGTGTAAGTCAAGACGAAATTGTAAAAGCACTTGGTTCAAAGGGAACCATTGTTTTTGGCGATCCATGTAGCTGTTTTCATTTTGGTAGTAGGGCTAAAAGTAAACCAAGATTAGTGTTTAGTTTATCATTTTGTTGTGGTCCAAAAGAGAATTTCAGAGATTCTCTAAACTTAGATATGAATATGCCATTTTCTAAGACTGATTCTGAATATGTTAAAATGATAAAAAATGCAAAATATATTCCAACAAGATAATGTCACTAGATTAATAAAACAATCTTGTTTTATTAATTATTAAAGATATTAAATTATGAATAGAAATTACATTTTTTTAGATTATCCTAAAACAGCAAGTGAAATTCTAGAGTATTATTGCTCTAGGAATATTAAAAATGATTTTTTTAGAATTAGTAATTATTTTTCAAAATTTAGGCTTAATGAAAAATGATTATTCAGCCTGAAATTTTTTCCATAGCTTTTCTTTTCTAAATTTTATTAACTTAAAAGATAAAATATTCAAGCTTATTTACTTTTCTTTTCTTTTCCCCACACTTCAATCTGATAAGCTTTTGTATCTATATATTGATGCCTTTTAACTTTTTGACTTTCTAAATGTTCATCAATATTTGAAAAATTTAATTCAGCACCAAAATATTTATATTGACTATCTCCAATTAATTTATCTAAAACAATAGAGCCTAATTCATTTTTATAATGATTCGACTCCCAATAATATTTCATTTTAACATTTTTATCAGTTGGAACTTCTTCCGCAGTTAATGGATGATATACTGCAAAGTCCATTATTCTAAATTGTTTTTTATTATACCGGCTTGCTATTTTATTCACGGATATTACAACATCTTTTTTCCATTGTTGCCATTTATCAAAACTTTTTTTGTAATTAAACGCTTCCCATTGTCTAATATGGGACGGACCAAAAATAATATCTAGTTTTATATTATTTTGATAACACGAATTAACTATAAATTCAAAGTCAATAAATGCATTTTCTCCAGTATCTTTATATGTATAATTATTGGTATTTTTTTCATAAGAATAGGTTTCATTTATTTTAAATGCTTCACTATGTCCACCTATTTCATATAGGTATTTTTCTTTATAATTATGTAATCTTTGACCATTTTCATAATAAAGAATTTCAGATTTATTGGTTCCAACTAATGTATTTAATGAATCTATAAATGTATCTAAACTAAATAAATATTTTTTTGAATTTTCTTTAAAATATGTTTCAAATTCATTAACTTGTTTTTTTTTCTCCATAGAGAACATAATATAATCTGATACTAATAAAACTTTTTTTAATCTACCTTGTTTTAATGCATTTTCAAAATAAATTCTGGCTTCATACATACTACTCCCCGATACTGCTAAGTTATATGCTGGCTGTAAAAAATATTTATGAGTTGGATCGTAACCACCTTCAGTTCTTGATGTTCCCAAACAAATTGAAACTGGTTTAATCTCTTGAGTTTTAATCGCCTTAATTAGTCTCATTTTATCAGATTGTTTTATTTTTGGTTTATTGATAATATTTGTATTATATAATCCATATGGGTCAATTATATAATTAAAACCACCAACAATAGGAATAATAATAATAATAATAATAATAAACCAAGTTCTAATCCACTTTTTACTATACATATTACTATCTCCTAAAAATTAAAGTATAAAAATTCAGATACTTTAGTAAGTGATAATATACCACTTGCAAAAGCAATCCCAGACCATAGAGCAGCTTTATATTTTAATTTAAAATTATCAATTCTTTGAGTTGAATTTTTAAAGATAATAATCAATACAAAACCTGATATAATCCAAATAGGTGTAAACTTATCACCACCAATATTTTGTACATAACTACCAAACTCTATACCATATTGAGATAAAAATGCTAATTTATTTGAAAGTGACAGTGGTAAAATTATTCCATTAAAACCAAGCATTCCATTTAAAACTTTAATAGCATCTTCCCACTCTTTAGCTCTAAAGAACACCCAACTTATATTTATAAAGTTAAATGTTATAAACCAACCCAATATAGGGTTTATCTTTAAACCTAAATTACTACAAAATCTATGTATAATTAAAGATAATCCATGTAGAAAGCCCCAAAATACAAAGGTCCAGCCTGCTCCGTGCCAAATACCCCCTATAATAAAAGTTGCCATAAGATTATTATAAGTTCTGAAGTTTCCTCTTATATTCCCTCCTAATGGAATATAAATATAGTCCCTTAGGAATCTGCTTAATGTAATATGCCATCTTCTCCAAAAGTCTTGAATATTTGTTGCTTTGTATGGAGAGTTAAAATTAATAGGTAACTTTATATTGAAAAGAAGGGCTGCGCCAATAGCCATATCTGTATATCCGCTAAAATCAAAATATAATTGAAATGTATAAGAGAGTGAAGTTGCCCATGCTTCAAGTAAAGTAAGTATATCTGAGTTATCAAAGCCATTAGTAGCCCAAACTGCAAATGTATCAGCTATGATTACCTTTTTAAATAGTCCAATAGAAAATATAAATAACCCCAATGCGATATTTTTATAATTGATCACTTTATTTTTAATATTTGAGAACTGGGGCATCATCTCCTTGTGATGCACGATAGGACCTGCAATTAACTGTGGAAAAAATGTGACAAATACTGCATAATTCATAAAATCATACTCTTTGGTCTCACCTCTGTATGAATCTACTAAATATGCTATTTGCTGGAAAGTAAAAAAAGATATTGCTAAAGGTAAAGCCAAATGAAACAAAGGTATATCGGTATCTAAGGCAAAATTAATATTGGAAATTAAAAAATCAGAGTATTTGAAGTAGGCTAATAATCCAACATTTCCAATTATACCGATTGTAAGTAACTGTTTTTTTGATATCTTTTTGTGTTCTTCATCTTTAGCAAGTGAAGTACCAATTACATAGTTAAAGACCATTGATAATAGTATGAGGGGTAAATAAATTGGGTTCCACCAACTGTAAAAGAACAATGATGATATAACCAAAAACGCTTTTGAAGCTTCTGTTAATCTTTTATTATTAAGATAAAAATAAATAAAAAATGTTATGGGTAAAAAAAGAAATATAAATTCATAACTATTAAATAGCACTCTTAACTCCTATCATCTCTTTAAAGTAACTCTTTTATTCTATACAATCTATTTCTGTTTTAAAACTTTTGCTATTTCAAAGTCTAATTTAGTATCTATATCTATAGAATTATTTTGATCCATTTTATATCCAAAAATATTCTTTTTTATAAAGAAGCTTTTTTCTCTCAAGAAATTTTCAATTCTACATATATAAATAGCTCCATTGAGTCTAAAATATTTTGGTAAATCTTGACTTCTAGTATTTTTTATTTCTTCGTTTATAAAGTTTTCCATACTATCATCAACTGGTAGTGTATTACTCCATAATGGACTATGTGCCATTTCACAGATTGAAATAACAGCTTCTGCATTTTTTCTATCTAAAAGCTCAATAGCCTCATCTATATGTACTTCAGTTCTTAGAGGACTTGTTGGTTGTAATAAAACAATAAAATCATATTGTTCAGTATTTTGAAGAGTATGCATGATCGTATCAAATGTAGTTGTTGTATCTTGTGCCAGTTCTTGAGGTCTTTTAAGAGTTTTTGCACCGTATTCTTTAGATATCTTAAGAATGTCGTCACAATCACTTGTGACAATTACATCGTCAATATATTTACTTCTTAAACCTGCTTCAATACTCCAAGCAATTAAAGGCTTTCCTGCTAAATCAAGTATGTTTTTTTTAGGTAGTCTTTTACTTCCTCCTCTTGCAGGAATAACGGCTAAGAATTTTTTCTTTTTAAACATTAAAAAACCTTATCGTATTCATCATTTGCCCTTTTATACTCCTCTATTCTTCCTATATCAAGCCAGTACTCACGAATTGGGAAAGATACTATTTTTTTCTCTTCTTTGATTAATTTATCAAATAGAGTTGGCATATCATAAAAAGTATTTTTAGGAATGTAATCTAAGGCTTCAGGAGATAACATATATATTCCGGCATTTACAAAAAACTTGTGTACTGGTTTCTCTTCAATTGATAATATATTGCTATTTTCTATATTTACTACACCGTAAGGAACCTGTAAATCATATTCCCTAACACACATAGTCCCTATTGAATGATAACTATTGTGATAGTTTTCTAAAGCTTCAAAATTTATATTTGTTAGTAAATCACCGTTCATTACAAAAAAAGGTCTATCCGGTTTTTCTGTTAAAAGGCTCAGGGCACCTGCTGTGCCCATTCTTTGTTCTTCATATATATATTCAATATTAACTCCGAACTTACTTCCATCTTCAAAATATTCTTTGATCATATGAGATTTATAATTTACACACATTATAATATTAATATATCCGTATTCGGCAAATTTTTCTACAATAGTATGTAAAATTGGTTTATTCCCCACAGTTAACATAGGTTTGGGAATATTTTCAGTTAAAGGTCTAAGTCTTGTTCCAAGTCCTCCTACCATTAAAACTACTTTATTGGGTCTATTCTCTTTTGATATAAGTTCATCTAAAATTTCTAATCCAATTAAGTTTCCGCTATTGTCAACAACAGGTATTTGATGTATTTTTTTTCTTTTACATATATTTAATATCTCTTCTCTGGAGTTATTGATTGTTACAAAGGTAGATTCTTTAAAGTAAACATCTTTTATGTTATCAGTTAGCGATATACTCCTTAAAAGTGCTCTTCTTATATCCCCATCACTTATTGTACCTAGAAGCTTTTTATTATCATCTACTACAATAGCTAATTGCTTTGAACTTTTATCTATTTTCTCAAGAACTTCTAAAATAGTAGAAGATTCATATACAATTATATCTTCGATGTCTTTCATTATTTATTTTCTTTCCAAATTGGGTGTTTTAGTTCCCATTTACCATATTTCTTATCCCATAAATGTGGAGTTCTAAATTTTTCTATTGTATCATAATAATTTTGTAATGAAATACCCATATAATCACAACAATCTTTAATATATTGTTCTGGAAATTCTCCATCAAATCTTTTTATTAAAGATATTCCTTCTTCTCTGGTAATATCTCCGTTCCTAACTTCTTGTGCTGAATCGTAAGTTGCTCTACCAATACCAAACTTAATATGTGTAGTATGATAATGTAACCAATCAATTTTATCATCTAGTGAACTATATTTACTAAAACTACCTTCTGTTCTATGATCATTAGGCATAAAATCACTATTTTCTACTGAATAATAATATGTTTCTTGAGGATGCCATTTAACATAATATCCTAAATAATGTACCTCTGTACCTGTTTTTTCTATTTCATATGGATTAACTGGAAAATATGCTTCTAAATCTGATAATTTGAAATTATGTTTTTCAATTAACTCTTGTGCAGAAACTCCACCTAATACTAAATCTTTAATACTAAGTTCAGCACTGTAATATTTAGGATCTCTTGTAGGTTTTTCATTATCCTCTATTGCATTACCATATTCAGCTTCATTTTCACCAAATATTACTAAAGGAATATCTAATAAAACTGAAAGTCTTGGTGCTAAATTCTTTTGTCCTAAGATGAATGGTTGAAAAGGATGACCTAAATTTAAAAATGCACTTCTTGTCAAAAACCTATGTAACTTTTTATTCTGATTATATGTATAATTTGCAAAACCTGCATTCAACCAGGAGTCGAAATTTCTTCTACCTATTTCTGTATAAAGAGCAGGTGGCCAAGTTATCAAAATTGGATTCATATTATATTTATACTTTAACATATGAGCAGCTTGAACACTATCTTTACCTCCACTACCAGGTACTACAACATCATAACGCCCATCATTTCTTCTAAACTTATTACACAATTCTTCAAGTTGTTTATGTCGTTCTTCCCAATTTATAGTTTTTTTCTTTTCTGCATATTTACAAGCTTCACATATTCCATCTTCATTAAAAGCTAATGTTCTTTTCTTTTCACCTTCTTTTTGTTTAAATTCAACAGTAGAAGAAGGTCTTTGATTATTCATTGTACATTTTTTACAAAACTTTACTTCTAATGGTAATCCATACTTTCCAAATTCTTCTTTCATATTCATAAACCTTTATAAGTTAATAAAATTTTCGAAAAGTTTTATACCAGCTTTTCTACTTTTCTCTGGATGAAACTGAACTCCATAAATATTATCCTTTTGAATAGAAGAAACAAATTTATGACCTAAATAATCTGTTAAAGAGAGTATATCTGTATAATTAACAACTTCATAAGAATGCATAAAATAGAACTCTTCTTTCTCTAGACCTTTTAATATAGGATTTGACTTCACAACTTCAATAGTATTAAAGCCGACATGAGGTACTTTGCCATTTACAATCATAGGTTTGACCTCTGCTTTAATAATATCTAGTCCATTTGTTATACCATATTCAAAACCTAAACTAGAAAGGATTTGCATTCCAAGACAAATTCCTAAAACAGGCTTACTCTTCATAGCTTCTTTTAAAGGTTCAATAAGCTTTTCATTTTCTAATTCTGTCATAGCATCTTTAAAGCTTCCAACACCAGGGATAACGATTTTATCTACGCCTGTCATATCTTCTTTTTTATTGATTACTTTTACAGTGCCACCGGCTTTTACTATTGCTTTTTTAATACTATGAATATTACCTGCTATACCATAGTTAATAATACCAATTAAATTACTCATTTTGAAACCTCAATACCATTACTTCTTAAATATTCTTTAATCTCTTTTATTGTTGTTGTTTTATAATGAAGCAATGAAGCTATTGCAACACCACTTGGTTTAACAAACTCGATTAATTCTTTTATATCTTCTAAACTACCCGCACCGCTTGATACAACAACTGGAATATTTACACTGTCGACAACTTTCTTAGCTAACTCAAGATCAAAGCCTTTTTTTCTACCATCTGTATCAACACATTGCAAAAATATTTCTCCAGCACCTCTTTGCTCAACTTCTTTTACCCACTCGATAACATCTTTATTACTTTGAACTCTACCACAATCAGTATAGCATTCATAGTAATTTTTCCATCTTTTAGCTTCTATATTTACAACTACAGCCTGATTTCCGAATATCTCGGCAGCCTGGTTAATAATATCTGGGTTTTCCTGTAAAGCATAAGTATTTATTGATACTTTATCCGCTCCACAATGAAATAGCTTAGAAAAATCTTCTATAGTTTTAACTCCTCCACCTACACCAAAAGGAATAAATATTTCATTTGCTGTTTTTTCGATCTCATCAAAAAGTATCTCTCTTTGATATAATGAAGATACTATATCAATATACATGATTTCATCTGCACCTTGTTCATAATACTCTTTTGCTATCTCTGAAGGAAGCCCTATTTTTCTCAATCCCTCAAAATGAACAGGTTTGACGACATACGGTGGTTTTACATCAAGTTTTGCGATTAGTCTTGTATTCAATTTTTACTCCTAAATTTAATGTCAAAAAAATTTTTTTTCAATAATGTATCAAAATCCATAGATTTCAATATATTTAATATCTTTTCGCTAGAACAACCATCTCCATAAGGGTTTACTATTTCTTCTTTTAACTTCTTATTAAAAACTAAATTAAAAGAGTTCAAAATGTCATGTTTTTCAGGTTTTGTGTCTATTATACTATTTGCCTTTAGACGCCCTTTTTGTCTATCTCCGATATTTATCGTTGCTATTTTAAAAGAGGGAGCTTCTATAATTCCACTTGAACTATTTCCTACTATAGCATCAATAAATTGAAGAGAAGAAAGATACCTGAGCTGTCCTAAAGATATGAAGGCAATAGATTTTTCTGGATTTTTAATAACATATTCATCAAGCATTTGATTTATAATTCTTCCATCAGTATCGCTATTAGCTTTAGTGAATATAATATGAGTATCTTTCAACTCATCTAAAGCATCTAATAATTCTTGAAATTGTTCTTTTGAAGTTTGCTTTTCCAATGTTACTGGATGAAAAGTCACTAAAATATTCTTTTTATTTAATTTAAAGTTAATAGATTTTTCAAATTTATCTCGTGTTAAAAGTTTTAACCGTTTGATATTTTCTATACCCATCCCTCCAACATTAAAAACTCTACTTGGTTCTTCACCTAATTGAATCACTCTATTTCTATACTCTTCTGATGCGACGAAGTGCAAATGACTCATTTTTGTAATACTATGTCTTATAGCTTCATCAAAAGCACCTTCTGTAGTTTCACCACCATGAAGGTGTGCAATTGGGATCTTTGCTATCATTGCTGCGCTAGCAGCAGAAAGCATTTCATATCTATCACCTAATATAATTACTAAATCCGGTGCTAATTCATTATAGGCCTCAGAAAAACTTATTTGAGCTAATCCCATAGATTTTGATATCCCTATAGGAGTATCTGATGAAAGCAGCATTTCAATTTTTTTATCTATCTTAAATTCTTTTTCTATTTCTTTATATGTTAAGCCAAATTCCGGACTTAAATGCATCCCTGTAACAATTAATTGTAAGCAGAAATCACTCTGGGATTCAATCTCTTTTATTAACCAATATAAAAGTCCATATTCGGCTCTAGTTCCCGTTACTATACATATTTTTTTCATTTAAATTAATTCATCTTCTTTATAATCTTTTTTTGCTATGCTGCCAATTATTTCATCCCATTGCATAGGGTTTATTCCTGATCCTGGTCTTTTTATGGTTAAATTTTTATCAGTTAAAACTTCCCCTTTTTTTATATCACAGTTTGCAACTATTGATTTTCTTGCAATAACAATATTTTTAGATTCACTTTTAGACGGTTTTTTTATTCCATTTCCCAATGCCGCTTCAATATTTCGTATGGATGTTACCATTGCCATAAGCTCATCTGGCTCTAGACTGGCTTTATGATCTGGACCTTCCATGTTTTTATCTAATGTAAAATGTTTTTCTATACAACTTGCTCCCATAGCAACTGCTGCAGTAGGAACCTCTATACCCAATGTATGATCACTATATCCGTAATCTATATCAAATGTATTGCCGATGGTAACCATCGCTTTTAAATTCACATCTTCCATTGGTGTAGGGTATTCTGTATTTGCATGTAATATAGTAATATTTTCTTTCTGGGTTCCAGATTCAATGAGTATATCTAAGGCATTTTCTATCTCACCGATATCTGACATACCAGTAGATAAAATCACTTTTTTATTTAGTTTTCCTATATGCCTTAAGTATGGAAGGTTTGTAATTTCCCCACTTGGTATTTTAAATATCTTTAATCCCAATTCTGCTAAAAGATCTATGCTGTCATGATCAAAAGGAGTTGAAAGAAACATAATCTCTTTTTCTTCACAATACTTCATTAATTCATTATGTGTATTAAGATCCAATTCTAATTTTTTGATCATATCAAATTGAGATTCTTCAGCATCAGTAGTTTGCTTTTGATATTCTGCTTTCTGTGCATTTTTAGATACTAGATTTTCTGTTTTAAAAGTTTGGAATTTTACTGCATCTACTTCCGCTTCTTTAGCTACATCAATAAGCTTTTTTGCAGTTTCAATAGAACCATTATGGTTTACTCCAGCTTCTGCAATTATAAATACTTTTTTCATTTGACAAGACTCCCCGCTTTTATAAATCCATGAATTTCACTATACTGCTTTGATGTACTATTACTCCCAATAAATGTGTTAGCTTTAACAAAAACACCACCATTAAGGATAGTTCCCGTAGAAATGTGACAATGGTCTTCAATTATTACATCATGCTCAACCAAAGCTTTTGAATTTATTATACAGTTTTTACCTATTTTTACATTTGCGTTAACAAGTGCATGATGCATTATTATTGTGCCTTCCTCAATAAAAGAATATTTTGAGACATAGGAAAATGGTGAAATAATAGTGGGTAAAGAGAAACCGATATTTTTTAATTTTTTATATAGATTTACTCTAACCTTATTATCATATAAATGACCAACTGTAATAAGTGCATTTTTAATATCTTTAAAAATCACTTTTAGATCATCGTCACAGCCAATAATTTCATAATCAAATATATTAGAACCTATCATTTCTTTCTTATCTATGATACCAGCGATTTCATATTTGTTTTCTCTTTCAATGATATCAATCGCACTTCTACAATGTCCACCACCACCGATTAAGATTATTTTTTCTTTTTTCATATCCTGACCGAACTTGGTATATTTATAATTCTTTCTTCAAGATATTTTGCATTTTTTAAATTGCTCTTTTGGCAATCTGTAAACATCTCTAACTCATTCATAAGTTTCCATATAGGTCTGGTCATAACTCCATTACTATTTGTAAAAGATAAAAAATCATCTCTTTGAGATATATCTTTAACTAAAACTGCATGTAACCAATAATTAGATATTGTATTTTCAGGTTCCATGATAAAATCAATATTTGGAATATCTTTAAAAAACTCTTGATATTTATTTGCCAAATCTCTTTTATTCTCTAAAAATTTTTCTAATTGTTCTAATTGTGCAACTAACAATGATGCATTAAGATTTGGCATTCTGTAGTTATAGCCAATTTCATCATGAACATATTCAAAAGGGTGAGGGATTTTTGCAGTAGTTGTTATATGTTTTGCTCTCTTGGCTAATGCTTCATCATCTGTTACAATTACTCCGCCACCACCTGAAGTAATAATCTTATTCCCATTAAAGCTAAATGCAGCCAATTTACCGAACGTACCGGTATGCTTACCTTTGTAATAACTTCCTAATGACTCTGCACTATCTTCTACTAAAGTAATATTCCATTCTTCACATATATTCTTAATTTTATCTATCTCACAAGGATGACCAAAAGTATGCATAGGAACACATGCTTTAATGGTCTTTTTTGTAGTTTTATTAATACATTTATTTCCATTGATCTCACAATTTTTCACTAAAAACTCTACTAAAGAGTCCGGTGACATTCCCATCGTACCTAAATCAACATCTATAAATATGGGCTTTGCTCCTATATAAGAAATTGCGTTACAAGTTGCAATGAAAGTCAATGGCTGTGTAATAACTTCATCATCTTTTTCTACATTTGCTAAAATAAGCGAAACATGTAAAGCTGCTGTCCCATTTACTGTTCCAATTGCAAATTTTGAACCCACTTTTTTGGCAAATTCTTCCTCAAAAATATCCACATATTTTCCTACACTAGAAACAAATGTAGAATCTATACAATCATTTAAATATTTTTTTTCATTTCCTATAAATCTAGGCTCATGTAAAGGAATAAAATCTTTTGTGTTAAAACTCATTTTAATAAAATCTACTATCTTTTGCATATATGACTCAATATTATAATTTATACATTTTTATATTTTTTATCATCAGGATCATTGATAAATCCGTCTCTTACTATTTGTATAACTTGTTTAATACCATCTGGCACTTTTTTGGTAACTTTGAAGTCAAGTTCATTTTTGATTTTTTCAAAAGAAACTCTATAATCTCTAGGGTCCTCTTCTTTTTTTACATATTTGATTTTACTTTCCGGTAATTGTTTTTTTATCTCATCAACTATCATTTGTTTTTGATAATTTTCATTTGAGTCACCAACATTAAATACATTAAAAGCTACTTTTTCTTCTTCTGCTTCAATAACTGCTATTACACCTCTTGATAAATCTACTACATGGCAATATGGTCTCCAAAATTGTTCACCAAATACTACTAGCTCCCTGTTCATTGCTAACTCTTTTGTAAATTCATTTACTGTTAAATCAAATCTAATTCTTGGAGACAATCCATATACAGTAGAAAATCTTAGACAAGTAGGTTTTGCTTCGTTGTTTTTATCTTGTGATAATAAATATTTTTCAAACTCTACTTTTGTTTCTGCATATAAAGAAACAGGTTTTAACTCAGATTCTTCATTAACATATGAATTTGAGTCTTCCATTTTTCCATAATTACTACATGTAGATGCAAATACGAATCTTTTTATACCCATCTCATTTGCAACTTGGTAAGTTAGTTTTGCACCATTTAAATTAATATCTTTTGTTAACTCCGGATCTACTGCACAGGCTGGATCTCCTACAATAGAAGCTAAATGAGCAACATAGTCAATATCTTGCATAGCTTTAATTAAATCTTCTTTATTTCTAATGTCACCTTTGATAAAATCAAAATTATCATCATTTAAAAGCTCTACGATGGCTTCTCCTCCAAAAGATAAATTATCTAAAACTCTAACAAAATAACCTTTTTTTAATAGTAATCTTACTAAAACACTTCCAATATATCCTGCTCCACCAGTAACTAAAACTTTTTTCACTTATTCTTCTCCATTTTATTTATTTTATCTACGACATATCTAGCAAAAGCAAAACTACAAGTAAATGCTGGACTTACTGCATTTAAAATATGTGTTGCATTTTTATCATGTTCTATCATAAAATCTTGCACTAACTCATTTGTTTGTTTATTTAGAAGTTGTGCTCTAATACCTGCAGGCATAGGTTTAAAATTATCTTCTATATTTTTAACCACATCTTTTGCTTTTTTCGTAAATACACTAGAATCATAATTTTTTATCTCTTCTATTGCCAAATCTCGAAAGTTAAAACTATTTAAGATAAATAATTTTGTTTCGTAGTATAATATTTCAATCATTTCTTTTAAATTAAAGTTACTTATACCATGGTAATTTTCTCTCCAAAAAGCAGGAATTGCAACATCCTCTTCTTTATCAATAATAGCTATAGTTGCATTTGGGTACTTTCCCCTCAGTTTATAAGTAATACTCATCCCTATGATACCTGCACGAACTATTAAATAATCATACTTATCTATTCTTTGATTCAACTATTGCTCCATTTTCAAGCTTTATGATCTTATCACATTTTTCTACAGTACTAAGTCTATGTGCTATCATTATAATGGTCTTACTGCCACTCATACTGTTAATAGCTTTCATTACTTCTCCTTCTGTTTGATTATCCAGTGCACTTGTAGCTTCATCTAGTACTAATAGATCTGGATTGTGGTAGAGTGCTCTAGCTATACCTAATCGTTGCCTTTGTCCACCCGAAAGTCGTACACCTCTTTCACCTATGATAGTATCATATCCTTGTTCAAGTTTATTAATAAATTCATGAACTTGAGCCATTTTAGCTACTTGTTCTACCTGTTCCATATTTATATTTTCTTTTTCTATCCCAAATGCTATATTACTTGTTATCGTATCATCAGATAAAAAGATATTTTGAGGTACATAGCCTATAGCATTTTGCCATTGGCGAATGTTATGTTTTGTTAATTCTTTTTTATCTATGATTATTTTCCCTTCAGTGGGAGTTAAAAGTCCCAGAATTATATCTAAAAGGGTACTTTTACCCGCTCCTGTAGTACCTATTATTCCTATTGTTGTGTTTGCTTGTATTTGGATATTAATATTTTTTAAAACTGATATTTTTGTATTTGGATAAATAAACTCTAAGTTTTGTAGCTGTAACTCTTTTTTTAGTTGCAGCCTTTTATTATCATTATTTAAGTTTATATTATCTATCGTAACGTGTAAATCATTTATAATATTGTTTACAGCTGAAATACCAAATTTCATTGAGGAAAGAGATTTATACACATTTTGCACAGCAGGTTTTAGTTTTAGAGCTCCTAATGAATAAAGTCCAAGTACCGGTAAAAGTGTCCCTATATCTACCTCATTAGTTATAAGTGCGTACAATGCTATTGTTAGTAGTGCTCCAAAAGCTATAACTTCTACTAAAAATTGTGGTATCTCTCCAAGTGTTTGACTTATAAGCTGATAATTTGAAAATTCATATGATGGTTTTTTGAAGTTATTTAGGTAAATCTTTTCTCTACCTAAAATTTTAAGATCTTTGATACCCCATATTGTTTCAGAAGTTATTTTAAAACGTTTACTATTTGCTTTATCTCTTTTTTGACCTATTTTTGTAATATATTTACGTACAAAAATATACATCATTATGTAAAAACCTCCAACAACTAAAGCAAGTATCATTGCCAATACAGGATCTACCATCACAAGAAATCCAATAAGTCCTACTGAAAGTATACTATAAGTGAGCACATTTAAAGAAGGAAGTATTGATTGGCTTATAGCTAAATCAGTTTCAGAAAGTATAACTTTAGTTATTTCACTGCTATTTTTTGAAAGAAAAAAGCTGTAAGGTCTATGAAGATAATTTTTAAGTAATTTTTGTCCTAAACTATGTCGTCGCAAGTTTGAAAAGCGGAATTTTGCATAACTAGTAACACTACGTACGATGGCACTGATTAATAACATTAAAAAAGCAAAGCAACCTAAAACTACTAAAAAGCTATTTTTATCTTGAAAGTTAAAAAAGTTATATATACTATTTAGATATTTGTTTGTTTCTATAGTTTCCGGGTTCCCTAGAACTGCTAAAAAAGGCATAATAGATCCTATTCCTATTATTTCTACAAATGCCATTATTATCATTAAAAATAAAAGTTGAAATACCCGTTTTTTTTCATGAGGATTAAATAGCAACCAAATTTGTTTATACATTTCTATCATTTTTTATTCTTTTATTTAATTAATATATTATAATATTTTAACTTACTTTTTTATGGATATGTCTGTTTCTTATAAAGGCTATAGTTCCGAGAGTATATCCAATACTTACTAAAAATTTCTTTTTGTTATATATGATTATTACAAAGTAGTATTTTTATAATTATAATCTTCCATCAATTTCATCTAAAATAAATTTAATATCAAACACCACATTATCATCTGCTTTTAACTCTAACTTTTTAAATTGATTATGTGCCACTGCTAACACTATAGCTTCATATTTTGAAGAATCTAAACTATCTATCAAGTCCAGGTTATACTCATGTTTCACTTCGTCTTTATCTGCACACGGGTCATATACATCAATATTGCATCCAAACTCTTTTAACTCTTCTATTACATCTATGACCCTTGAATTTCTTATATCTGGGCAGTTCTCTTTAAAAGTGATACCAAGAATTAAAATGTTCGAACCTTCAATTTTATGGCCTTTTTTTATCATAAGTTTTATTACTTGATTTGCTACATAAATACCCATATTATCATTTAATCTTCTTCCTGCTAGAATGATTTCAGGGTTATATCCTACTTGTTGGGCTTTATGGGTCAAGTAGTATGGATCCACACCTATACAGTGTCCCCCTACAAGGCCAGGCCTAAAGGGAAGGAAATTCCATTTTGTACCTGCAGCTTCAAGTACTGCATTTGTATCTATATTTAATTTATTAAAAATGATTGCAAGTTCATTTACGAATGCAATATTAATATCTCTTTGAGAATTCTCTATAACTTTTGCAGCTTCTGCTACTTTAATTGTAGGAGCCAAGTGAGTTCCAGCAGTGATAATAGAAGCATACAGATCATTTACTCTTTCTCCAGTTTCAGGTGTTGAGCCTGATGTTACTTTAAGTATTTTTGTAACTGTATGTTCTTTATCTCCAGGATTAATTCTTTCAGGGGAGTAACCGCAGAAGAAATCCTCATTAAATTTTAATCCTGATACTTTTTCCAACACAGGTACACAATCCTCTTCTGTAGCTCCGGGGTATACTGTAGACTCATAAATTACTATGTCATCTTTTTTTAAAACTTTTCCTATTGTTTCACTTGCCTTTATAAGCGGTGTTAAATCAGGTCTTTTATTTTTATCAATAGGAGTTGGAACTGTTACGATATAAATATTACAATCTTTAATATCATCAACATTTAAAGTAAATTTCATATTATTTGATAAAGCTTCGTTTACTTGAACTTCACTTAATTCTAAAGTTCTGTCATATCCTTTATTTAATTCATCTATTCTCCAAGATGATATATCAAACCCTACCACTTCATATTTTAAAGAAAAAGCATGAGCTAAAGGAAGACCAACATAACCAAGGCCTATTATGCATATTTTATCACTCACTATTTTGTCTCCACATTAAAAAATTCTAAATACCAATCAATAAAATTATTAATTCCTTCTTGTACTGGTGTTTTAGGTTTATAATCTAAATCTTCAACTAAATCTGTTACATCTGCATAAGTAGCAGGAACATCTCCAGCTTGAATTGGTAGCATATTTTTTTCTATTTTTTTACCTAATTTATTTTCTATAGCTTCTATAAAATCCATAAGCTTAACAGGATTATTGTTTCCAATATTATATATTTTATAAGGTGCAGATGATGTTGAGGGTTCTTTTTTATCCCAACTTTCGTTTGATTTAGCTGGATTATCAATAACTCTTATTATTCCTTCTACAATATCATCTACATATGTAAAATCTCTTAACATATTTCCGTTATTAAATACATCTATTGCTTTTCCTTCTAAAGCAGCTTTTGTAAATAAAAAAAGTGCCATATCTGGTCTTCCCCATGGACCATATACAGTAAAAAATCTAAGCCCAGTAGTAGAAATACCAAAAAGATGAGAATAAGTATGAGCCATAAGTTCATTTGACTTTTTACTAGCAGCATAAAGTGATATGGGATGATCAACATTATGATTAGTAGAAAATGGCAATTCTTCATTTAATCCATATACAGATGAGCTACTGGCATATGATAGATTTTTTACATTATTATGTCTGCATGATTCAAGAATATTCATAAATCCTATAATATTACTATCCATATATGCATCTGGGTTTGTAAGAGAGTATCTAACTCCAGCTTGAGCAGCAAGATTACAAACAGCATCAAATTTTTCTTGTGAAAAAAGAGCCATCATTGCCTCTTTATCTTCTAAATTTAATTTAATAAATTTATAATTTGAGTTTATTGAGGATGTTAATAATCTACCATAAGAAATATTTTCTCCTTCTTCAAGTGAATTAATTATACCTCCGCTTTGAAGTCTTCCATATTTTACATTTTGGTCATAGTAATCATTGATATTATCTAATCCTACTACTTCATCTCCACGTTCTAAAAGTTTTATGGCTAGGTGACTACCAATAAATCCAGCTGTTCCTGTTACTAATATCTTCAATTTATTCCTTCTTTTATCAACTATCACTATTAAAAATATCTCTTGTATAAACTTTGTCTTTTACATCAAGAATATCTTCACTTAATCTATTTGCAACTATTACATCTGATATATTTTTAAACTCTTCTAAATCTTTGATAACTTTTGAGTTAAAAAAATTATCTTCTTCTATAACTGGTTCATAAACAACGACTTCGATTCCTTTTGCTTTTATTCTTTTCATAATACCTTGAATAGCTGAACTTCTAAAATTATCACTTCCTGATTTCATTACAAGTCTGTAAATACCAACTATTTTTGGTTTTTTAGCTAAAATAGAATCTGCTATAAAATCTTTTCTTGTACTATTTGATTCAACAATGGCATTAATCAAATTAGATGGTACATCAGCATAATTTGCTCTAAGTTGTTTTGTATCTTTGGGTAAACAATATCCACCATAGCCAAAAGATGGATTATTGTAATGATTTCCAATTCTAGGATCTAATCCAACACCTTCAATTATTTGTTTTGAATCTAAATTATGAGATTGAGCATAAGAATCTAATTCATTAAAATATGCAACTCTCATTGCTAAATATGTATTTGCAAAAAGTTTTATGGCTTCTGCTTCTGTCGAATCTGTAAAAAGAATATCAATATTTTCTTTTATTGCACCTTGTGCTAATAAGTTTGCAAATACTGTTGCTCTCTCACTTTTTTCACCAACAATTATTCTTGAAGGATATAAGTTATCATATAAAGCAAGTCCTTCTCTAAGAAATTCTGGTGAAAATATGATATTATCAGTTTTGAATTTTTCTCTTAATGTTTTTGTATAACCAACTGGAATAGTTGATTTGATTACCATTGTAGTATTTGAATTTATACTTAATACATCTGCAATAACATACTCTATTGATTTTGTATTAAAATAATTTGTTTCAGGGTCATAGTCTGTTGGAGTTGCAATTATTACATAATCAGCATCTTTATAGGCTTCTTCTTTATCTAATGTAGCTGTAAAATTTAAATCATCTCTTAAAAGATATTCTTCTATCTCTTTATCTTCTATTGGCGATTTTTTATTTTTAAGCATTTCTACTTTTTCAGGAATAATATCTAATGCAACTACTTCATTATGTTGAGAAAGTAAAATACCATTTGATAATCCTACATATCCTGTACCCGCTATTGCAATTTTCATACTTTAATTAACCTTTCTTATATCCATTTGGATTATTCTTTTGCCATCTCCAGCTATCAATGCACATCTGTTCTAATGTTCTTTTAGCTTCCCAATTTAAAATTTCTTTTGCATATGTTGGATTTGCATAGCATTTTGAAATATCACCTAATCTTCTATTTACTATTTTATATGGTATTTTCTTATTACTTGCTTTTTCATAAGCTTTTATTATATCAAGAACAGAATATCCAATGCCAGTTCCAATATTTACAATCAAAGGAACATTATTATTAGCCATCAAATCTAAATAATTTAATGCTTTAACATGAGCATCAGCTAAATCTAGCACATGAATATAATCCCTTACTCCTGTACCATCATGTGTATCATAATCATCTCCAAAAACATTTAAATACTCTCTTTTAGCAACCGCAACTTGAGAAATATATGGCATTAAATTATTTGGTATACCAGAAGGATCCTCTCCTATTAACCCAGATTCATGAGCACCTACAGGATTAAAATATCTTAATATTGCTATTTTAAATGAATTATCAGAAATATATAAATCTTTTAAAACTCTTTCAACCATGAATTTACTAGTTCCATATGGGTTTGTTGTATTACCGATTGGATTATTTTCTGTTAAAGGAATATAATTTTTTGAATCGATTTCATTATAAACTGTTGCAGAACTTGAAAATACAATTTTTTTACAATCGAACTCTTTCATAACTTCAAGTAAGCATAAAGTTCCATATACGTTATTATTATAATACTCAAGCGGAGTTGAAACTGATTCTCCAACAGCTTTAAGTCCAGCAAAATGAATAACAGAATCAATATTATATTTAGAAAATAGCTTTTTCAAAGCTTCTTTATCTCTAATATCTCCTTCTTGAAAAATAACATCTTTATTTATAATTTTTTCTACAGCCTTAATTGAAGCTTGTGAAGAATTTGAAAGATTATCATAAACTATGAACTCATATCCAGCATTATTAAGTTCTACTAAAGTATGGGTACCTATATAGCCAGCACCACCTGTTATTAAAATATTCACTTTATATTCTTTTTAAGTTTTTTCAGTTTAAACATCTTTTTTTAAACTTTGAATAAAATCAATCAATAAAACTAAAAAAATTGATAATATAAATCCTGTTATAAAAGCAACAGATACTATTAGTTTTTTCTTTGGTTTATTTATGGGATTATCATCAATTTTTATTTTTCCAATTTGTTTTGACATTATATAATTTTTATAAAATTTTACTTTTTCTTTATGTCTATTAATTATAAAATCAATAGCTGTTTCAAGCTCTTTTCTAATATTATCTTTATCTATACTTTTTACACTTAATTCAATCAAATCATTTGTTTTACTAGGTAAAGTAGAATCTATATTTAGTTTTACTTTAATTATTTCTGATAAATTATTAGGATTATCTAAATACATAGTTCCAAAAGATTCACTATGTAATTCTCCAATTTCAAATAACACTTTACCCTCATAAATTGGTTCTGGATTCTTAAAAAAAGCATAAAAACCAGCAAAAATAGTAATTATCATAGTAAAAGAAACTATAAAATATTTTCTGTGCCAAATTGTTTTAAATAATTCTCTTAAATCTATTTCATCTTCATAACTACATTGTTGCTTAATATCTTGCAATTTGATAAATCCTTTCCTTAAACTTGTAAAATAGTATCTTTTTAATGTCGGATTTTATCTAAAGTTATCTTTTTTATATGTTAAATTGATTAACCATATATTTCTATATTAAAAAATTTATAATAAAAGTTAGATTAGAATAAAAGCCAATAAAAACTTGTCCTATTATTATGCTTTAGGCATTATCTTTATAGGTACGATTTGAATCTCTTCCATATCCCAAACTCCGCCTTTAACATATGGCTCATTTTCTAACCATTCATTAAATTCATCTTCTGTTTCAAAGTTTGTTAATACTGATGAACCAACCATAATATCATCTTCAATTAATGCACATGCACTTACGATTTTACCTTCAGCCATAAGTTTTTGAGTAGCTTCTACGTGAGCTGGTCTTGATGCCATTCTTTTATCTAATACATTTTCATTATCATAAGCTATTACTAAATATTGCATACTATTCCTTTTATTTTTTGCTTATTATAGCTAGAATAGATGATAAAAATATAAAATTAGTTAAAAATCATGCCATTTGCAAAGGCAAAAGAAGCAGGATATATTAAAACATTAAAGTATCTAAAGAAAGTTGTTATTTTAATATTTATTGGCATTACTTCATGTATTTCAAATCCAGAACTAAGTTTTTGCATCATATTGATTTTAAACGCCATATCTAAAAACTTAATACCTATAATCGAAAGCATCCAAAAATTAAAATTATTAAGGTAAATTGTTACGGCAAGAGCATAAAAAAAACTTGCATGTAAGATAAAATATAGAAAAATATTTTTTTTGTAAATTTGATAGTTATTATAAATCAATCCATAAAGATTGTCATGTTTTTGCCAGTTTGATTCAAAAAGTTCAACGGCAATAAAAAGTAGAAGTAGTGAGTATAAATCCATTGTTAAATGTATAACAATAGAGCAAAAGCTCTATTGCCTATTCTTCTAAGTCTTTAAACTTAACTTTTTGATTTTTATAAAGACCTGTTCCAACTGGTATAGTTCTACCAATTACAACGTTTTCTTTTAAGTCTTCTAACATATCCATTTTAGCACTAATTGCAGCTTCCGTAAGAACTTTAGTAGTCTCTTGGAAAGATGCAGCAGAAATAATAGAATCTGATGTAACAGCAGCTCTTGTAATACCTAAAAGTAATGGATCAGCAATCGCAGGTTCTCCACCTAATCTCATAATTCTTTCATTTTCCATTTGGAATCTTTTCTTAGAAACCATATCTCCAACGATAAACTTAGTATCTCCACCATCAAGTATAGAAACTTGTCTTAACATTTGAGATAAGATAACCTCAATATGTTTATCCGCAATATTTACCCCTTGAGATCTATATACTTGTTGTACTTCAGAAACAATAAAATAATGAAGTGCTTTTTCACCTAAAATTCTAAGTACATCATGTGAAGCAACTTGCCCATCTGTTAATGCCTCACCAGCATGAACAAACTCACCTTCATGTACTAAAATTTGTTTAGATTTATCAACTAAATATTCAACTTTATTACCTTTATCATCAGTAATAATAACTCTTTGTTTGCTTCTTAAACTTTTACCAAAAGTTACAACACCATCAAATGATGCAAGTACTGCTATATTTTTTGGTCGTCTTGCTTCAAATAATTCAGATACTCTTGGAAGACCTCCAGTAATATCTTTTGATTTTTGAGAAGCTTTTGGCGTTTTACCAATAATATCAGCAACTTCAACTTTTTGACCTTCACTAACAAAAAGTGAAGTTTTAGGATCTAAAGCATATCTTATTAGCTCTTTTGATTCAGTAGCTAATACGATAGTTGGTTTATATCCTGCAGGAACATACTCATTAATAACTAATTTAGAAGTACCTGTTAAATCATCAAATTGTTCAGATGCTGTAAGACCTGGAATAATATCTTCAAATGTTACAGTACCAGCTTTTTCAGAAATTGTTGGGTTAGCATATGGATCCCACTCTGCAATTACAACTTGCTCAGTACCTTCTGGTTTAGAAAGTATTGTATCTTTTTCAACATCCGTACTATCATTTAGCTCTAAAACAGAACCTCTTGAAATATAGTGTCTTAATGCTTCTCTATCATCGCCATCAACGATTACGGCAAAAAGTCCTTTTTCAACAACTTTATGTCCTGCTCTAATATCTGGTCTTCTTTCTAAATAATCTCCAATTAATTTATAATATTTAATTGAACCTTTAGCTCCAGAAGTAACAACAGTTGTAATTGGAGCTCCATCTCTTACTTTTAATTCAGATGCAAAAGGAATTCTGTTTGGAACATTCCATCCGTCTTTAATCATCTCTACGATTGATTCATTTTCATTAACTTCTTCACCATTTGAATATGGTAAATATAGTTTACCTTCTATTTTACCAGATACACCAGCAAGTTCATTTGGTCTTGCTACGTCATTCTTTCTTAAATAGAATTTTTTCTCATCTTTACCATTTGTAATTGTTAAAATTGTCTCTTCATGAAGAGTTTCAACTGTAACTTTTCCTTTAAATGGTGCATTAATTTTTGGCTCAACAAGTAAAATACCTGCATTTCTTCTATTTGCAACAATTAATTTTTCAGCTTTAGATACATAAGTTTTGATATTATAATATCTAATAAAACCTTCTTTATCTGCTCTTAATTCTCTCTCAGTTTGAGTTGCACTAGCAGTTCCCCCAACGTGGAAAGTTCTAAGCGTAAGCTGTGTTCCTGGCTCCCCAATTGATTGTGCTGCAAGTACTCCAACAGCTTCACCTGGATTTGCTTTTCTTTGCTCACCAAGATTTAGACCATAACATTTTGAACATAATCCGTTTTCTTCTTTACAAGTTAATGGAGTTCTAATTACTACAGATTTAACTTCTGATTCTCTTACAATTTTTGCATCTTCTTCAGTTATTAATGTACCTTCAGTAAATAAAATCTCATTAGATATAGGATCAATAATATCTTCAGCTATTACTCTTCCTGTAATTCTCTCTTCTAAACTCTCAATTAACTCATTACCGCTTGATAAGTCAGTAATTTCAATACCTTCATGAGTTCCACAATCTTCAGCTGTAATTCTTACATTTTGAGAAACGTCAATTAGTTTTCTTGTTAAATAACCAGCATTTGCAGTTTTAAGTGCAGTATCGGCAAGACCTTTTCTAGCTCCGTGAGTTGAAATAAAGTACTCAAGTACGTTTAGCCCCTCTTTAAAGTTAGAGATAATTGGTGTTTCAATAATAGAACCATCTGGCTTAGCCATAAGTCCCCTCATACCTGCTAACTGTCTAATTTGAGCTGCAGACCCTCTAGCCCCTGAATCAGCCATCATATAAATAGAGTTAAATCCATTTTTATCAGTTTCAACAAGTTCCATCATCTCTCGACCAAGTTTATTATTAACTTCTGTCCAGATATCAATGATTTTATTATATCTTTCTTGCTCAGTTAATAAACCTTGAGCAAACTGTTTTTGTACTTCAATAACTTCTTTTTTAGATTTAGCAATGTGCCCAGATTTTGTTTCTGGAACTCTAATATCATCAATAGAAACAGAGATACCTGCATCTGTTGCATATCTAAATCCTAGATTTTTAAGGTTATCTAAGAATCTTGGAGTTACTTCATATCCACCATGTTTATAAATATAATCAACTAAAGTACCAATATCTTTTTTCTTTAAAATTTTATTCCATAATTCTAAAGGAACAAAATCAGGTAAAATATTATGAATAATAAGTCTTCCTACAGTTGTATGAATAATTCTATCATCAATTTTTGTTCTAATTTTTGCATGTAAATCTACTTGTTTCATCTCTAAAGCGATAACTGCTTCATCAACACCTGTAAATAATTTATGCTCACCTTTTACACCATCTTTTTCCAATGATAGATAATAAATACCTAAAATCATATCTTGTGAAGGTACAGCAATAGCACGACCTGATGCTGGTAAAAGAATGTTCATTGAACTCATCATAAGAATTTTTGCTTCAGCAATTGCTTCTTGTGATAAAGGCACGTGAACTGCCATTTGGTCACCATCGAAGTCGGCATTAAATGCAGAACAAACTAATGGGTGTAATTGAATAGCTTTTCCATCAATTAACGTAGGGTGAAATGCTTGAATTGAAAGTTTATGAAGAGTTGGTGCTCTATTTAATAAAATAGGATATTCATCAACAATTTCACTTAAACATTCCCATACTTCATTTGTTTCAGCTTCAATCATTCTTTTCGCTGATTTTAATGTAGTTGCATAACCTTTTTCTTCTAGTTTTGCCATTAAATGCGGTTTAAATAACTCTAAAGCCATTTTTTTAGGAATACCACATTGATCCATATTAAGTGATGGTCCAACAACGATTACAGATCTTCCTGAGAAGTCAACCCTTTTTCCAAGTAAGTTTTGTCTAAATCGCCCTTGTTTCCCTTTAATAATT
The DNA here is from genome assembly GCF_050300555.1 of Arcobacter sp. NCBI lineage: Bacteria > Pseudomonadati > Campylobacterota > Epsilonproteobacteria > Campylobacterales > Arcobacteraceae > Arcobacter > Arcobacter sp. The sequence continues at coordinate 5,334 of NZ_JBNKXY010000015.1, read as the reverse complement.
TCAGATAAAGATTTAAGAGGTCTTTTATTTGCACCCTTAACAGCATTTGCAGTTTTACCATTATCAAATAGTGCATCAACCGCTTCTTGAAGCATTCTTTTTTCATTTCTTTGAATGATTTCAGGTGCATCAAGTTCTGATAATCTCTTAAGTCTGTTATTTCTGTTGATAACTCTTCTATAAAGGTCATTTACGTCTGAAACTGCAAATTTTCCACCATCAAGTGAAACAAGTGGTCTTAAGTCTGGTGGAAGAACTGGAAGTTGAGTTAACATCATCCATTCAGGTCTATTTCCAGAGTTAATAAAGTTTTCAACAACTTTTAATCTTTTGATAATAGTTTTACTTTTAGCTTCAGATTTAGTAGATTGCATCTCTTCTTTTAAGCTATGTAATAATTCCATTAAATCAAGATTTTCAAGTAAATCTCTTACAATTTGTCCACCCATGTTTGCTTCAAAACCAGTGTGTTCAAAGTGATCATAAATTGTTCTATATTGCTCTTCATTTAAAATATCATATTTCATTACTTTTTTAGTATGCTCATTGTCATAATAAGCTTCACCTGGCTCATTTACAATGTATGCTTCATAATATAATACTCTTTCTAAATCTTTTAATTTAACACCTAGTAATGTACCAATTCTTGTAGGAAGTGAGCTAACCATCCAGATATGTGCAACAGGAGATACTAAATCAATATGTCCCATTCTGTGTCGTCGCACCTTTGCAGAAGTTACTTCAACCCCACATTTTTCACAAACAACACCTTTATATCTCATCTTTTTATATTTACCACAAAGACACTCATAATCTTTTACTGGTCCAAAAATTTTAGCACAAAAAAGTCCATCTCTTTCTGGTTTAAGTGTTCTATAGTTAATTGTTTCAGGTTTTTTAACTTCTCCACAAGACCAAGAAAGAATTTTTTCTGGACTTGCTAATCTTAATTGAAACGCTGAAAAATCTTGCGGTCTTTCTAATTCTTTAATTTCAATTGGCTCTAATACTGTATTTTTACTCATTATCTTCTACCTCGTCAAAAATCTCTACATCTAAACCTAAAGCTTTTAACTCTTTTGTTAATACAAAGAAAGTTTCAGGAACACCTGATTTTGGAACATTTTCACCATTTGAAATTGCTCTATAAGCTCTTGTTCTTCCTTCAACGTCATCCGATTTTGTTGTAAGCATTTCTTTTAGAACAGCAGTTGCTCCATAAGCTTCCAATGCCCAAACTTCCATCTCCCCAAATCTTTGACCACCAAATAGTGCTTTTCCACCAACTGGTTGTTGTGTTACAAGAGAATAAGGTCCAGTAGATCTTGCATGTACTTTTTCATCAACTAAGTGGTGAAGTTTAAGCATATACATATAACCTACATTTACTCTTTCTTTCATCTTATCACCAGTTTTACCATCAATAAGTTGAGTTTTACCATCTAAATCTATTTTTGCTAATTCAAATAATTTAACAAATTCGTCTTCTTTTACACCATCAAAAACTTGTGTTGCAAATCTAACACCTTTTGTCCAATCTTGTGCATGTTTAATTAACTCTTCGTCACTTAAATTAGCTAAGAATTCTTTACCATTCATAAGTTTTGCAACATCTGCAATCTCAGTCATTTTTGCTCTTAATTCTGCAACAAATTCAGTTCTTTTTGCATCAAAGATATCTTGGATTTGTGTTCCTAGTTTTTTACCAACTAATCCTAAATGTACTTCTAGAATTTGTCCAATATTCATCCTTGAAGGAACCCCAAGTGGGTTAAGAATAACATCAACTGTTGAACCATCTTCTAAATAAGGCATATCAACTTGTGGAACAATGTTAGAAACAATACCTTTGTTTCCATGTCGTCCAGCCATTTTATCCCCAACTTTGATTTTTCTCTTAGTTGCAATATAAACTTTAACTTGTTTGATTACACCAGATTGTAAAATATCATCGTGCTCAAGAACTTCAAGTTTTTCTTCATGATCTTTTCTTAATTGAGATTTTTGATTAATAAAATACTCTTTGATTTCATTATACTTATTCTCAACATTTTTGTCATATGAAGATACAACTTTTTTCATAGCAAATCTATTTACATTAGATAATACATCTAAAGGAATAGTTTCACCTTTTTTGTAAACTACTTCATCTAAATCAACATCTTTAGATAAAACTGCTTTTGATAATAAATCATTGATTTTTAAAATCTCTTCTCTATCAAGCATTAATAATTTATCATGGTGTTTTAAATCAAGTTCTGCTTTTTCTGATTCAATTTCAGCAATTGCTCTTGAATCTTTTTCATAACCTTTTTTAGTGAACACTTTAACATCAACAACAGTACCTTCCATTGAAGTAGGACAGTAAAGTGATTTGTTAATAACATGTCCAGCTTTTTCACCAAAGATAGCTCTTAATAGTCTTTCTTCAGGAGTTGGTTTAATTTCACCTTTAGGTGTAACTTTTCCAACCATAATCATACCTGGTTTGATATATGTACCAACCTTTACAATTCCTGATTCATCAAGGTGAGTAATTGATTCATCTTTTACACCTGGTAAATCTCTAGTAATCTCTTCATTACCGTGTTTTAATTCTCTACACTCTACTTCTTTTTCATAAATATGAACAGATGTAAATGCGTCTTCTTCAATTAGTCTTTGAGAAAGTATAATCGCATCTTCGTAGTTATATCCATTCCATGGCATAAAGGCAACACAAGCGTTAACACCAACTGCTAACTCACCTTTATCCATTGAAGGACCATCTGCAATTACTTGACCTTTTTCAACTAAATCACCTTCTTTTACAGCAATTCTTTGTCCAAAAGAAGTATTATTATTTGTTCTAACATTTTTATTTACGCTATAATGGTCAATAAATGCGCCATTTTCATCTTCACCTCTAACGTAAATATTTTTTGCATCTGCTTTTTCAACTATACCAGTTCTATTAGCTTTGATAGCTTCCCATGCGTCTCTTGCAACTGTTTTTTCTAAACCAGTTCCAACTATTGGAGCATTTGGTCTTAATAATGGAACAGCTTGTCTCATCATGTTTGATCCCATAAGTGCTCTGTTGGCATCATCATGCTCTAAGAAAGGAATAAGTGAAGCGGCAACCCCCATAACCATTTGAGAAGAGATATCAATTAAATCAACTTTATTTCTTTCAACTATTAAGATTTCACCATCTTGTCTAGCTTCAATTAATGGCTCAACAATTTTTCCATTATCATCAACTTTTGTAGAACCAGGAGCAATTAATAACCCCTCTTCTTGAGTTGCAGTTACATAAATAATTTCATTTGAAACTACACCATCATGAACTTTTTTATAAGGTGCTTCAATAAATCCTAATTCATTTACTTTTGCAAATGTAGAAAGAGTATTGATAAGACCAATATTTTGTCCCTCTGGAGTTTCAACTGGACAGATTCTTCCGTAGTGCGTTGGGTGAACGTCCCTTACTTCAAATCCAGCTCTCTCTTTAACAAGTCCACCTTCTCCAAGTGCAGAAAGTCTTCTTTTATGAGTAACTTCTGATAATGGGTTAGTTTGGTCCATAAATTGAGACAATTGTCCAGATGTAAAAAACTCTGTAATTGTTGATGTAATCATTTTAGAGTTAACTAAATCATGTGGCATAATATCTTCTAATGTACCAGATAATGTTGTCATTTTATCTCTAATTGCTTTTTGCATTTTGATTAAACCAGAGTGCATTTCATTAGCAAGTAATTCACCAATAGCTCTAATTCTTCTATTTCCTAAGTGATCTCTATCATCAATATGTCCATGACCTGATTTAACTTTTACAAGGTATTGAACAGTTTTGATAACGTCTTCATATGTAAGTGTTGTAACATATTCAGGAACATTTACACCTAACTTGTGGTTCATTTTCATTCTTCCCACTTTTGTTAAGTCATATCTTTCTGGATCAAAGAATAGTTTTTTAACGAAATCTTTTGCAGCTTCTTTAGTTACAGGCTCACCTGGTCTCATTACTTTATAAATTCTAATTGCAGCTAAATCGTTTTCATCTTCTAGTTGCTCAGTTTGTTTTAAAAGTTTTAAAGACTCTGCATCAGCAGCAAATGCGTTAATAATAGAATCATCAACACCATCAGCTAAATCATTTGCAATATCAAAAGAATCAAAACCTAAGTCAAGTAATTTTTTTAATTTTAATTCATCTAAATGAGTTAAAGAATCAAATAATACTTCACCAGATTCTGGATCAAATATTGTACTTGCTGTGCTTCTATCCATCAATAATTCAACTGGATATTCAACTAATTTTAATCCACCATCAACTAATGCTTTTGCTTTTCTAGCTGTTAATCTTTTTCCTGCACCAATGATTAAGTTACCTTTATCATCTTTGATATCAAATTCAACTCTTCCAGTAAAGTCATCAGGATTAAATTCTGTTAAGAATTTATTATTTTTAACTTTGATATTTAGTATAGGATAGAACATTTTGATAATGTCCTCTTTTGAATAACCTAATGCTCTAAATAGAATAGTTACTGGAACTTTTCTTCTTTTGTTGATTCTTACATATAATACATCTTTTGCATCATATTCAAAATATAACCATGAACCTCTATCAGGAATAATTTGTCCTGTATAGATTAGTTTATTTCCAGCAGTGTTTGATTCTTCTTCTTTAAAAATAACACCTGGCGATCTATGTAATTGGTTAACAACTACTCTTTCAACACCATTTACAATAAATGAAGTTCTATCAGTCATTAAAGGTATTTCTCTTACGAATAAAGACTGCTCTTTCATGTCTTTAACACCGATTTTTTCACCAGTTTTTTCGTTTACATCCCAAAGTGTTAATCTTATTTTGATTTTTAATGGAATTGAATAAGTAAGACCTCTAATCATAGACTCTCTTACATCATATTTTGGTTTTCCTACTTCACTTTCGATGTAGTCAAGAGTTATTCTACCTTGGGCATCATGAATAGGGAAAATTGATTTAAATACTTTTTCAATACCAGCATCATTTCTATTCTCTTTTCCTACCATTAAAAAATTGTCATACGAATTTTGTTGTAATTGTAATAAATTTGGAATTTCGATTTGTTGAGGATTTTTTGCAAAATCTACTCTAAGTCTATTACCAGATTTTAAAGAGTTTAACATTGTCGACCTTATAAAAAATGTGGTTTACTTTTAGCTTTGTATATAAAGCGCAAAAGCATCCTTAAAGGATAGGGTTAGAATTTGATCAAATTCTAACCTTAGCCTTCAAAGATGCTAGTCTTTATACAAGGCACAATGCCTTGTATAACAGCATAATTACAGGTGAGTAAT
>NZ_JBNKXY010000014.1:0-60527 GCF_050300555.1 Arcobacter sp. | reverse complement strand
CAAAAGGAGTAGATTTTTTACTACCTTTGAAACCTAAGTTTCCAGCAGAACTCCATGCAATTGCATTTCCAGCTCTATCAGTTACTGTTACCATAGTATTGTTGAATGATGCCGCAATGTGTACGATACCATCAGCAATATTCTTTTTTACTATTTTTTTTCTAGTTACTTTTCTTTTTGCCATTGTTTATCCTTACGCTGCACCAACAGTTCTTTTTTTACCTTTTCTAGTTCGAGCATTAGTTTTAGTTTTTTGCCCTCTACATGGTAAACCTTTTCTATGTCTTAAACCTCTATATGAACCTAAATCCATAAGTGCTTTAATATCCATAGCTACTTTTTTTCTAAGATCCCCTTCAACTTGGTAATTTTTTTGAATCTCAAGTCTGATAGCTGCTGCCTCATCTTCTGTTAACTCATGAGCTCTTTTGTCATAAGAGATACCAGTAGCATCAAGGATTAATCTTGAGTTATATAACCCAATCCCAAAAATATACGTTAATGCGTATTCCATTCTTTTCTTGTTTGGTAAATCAACACCCGCAATTCTCGCCATGATTATCCTTGTCTTTGTTTGTGTTTTTTGTTCTCGCAAATTACTCTTACGATCCCTCTTCTTTTGACAACTTTACATTTGTCACACATTTTTTTAACCGAAGCTCTAACTTTCATAGTTGCTTTCCTTTGTGTTTTTTCTCCATTTTCAACAGGCAAGAAGCGTGAATAAAAAGTGAACTGCTTCACTTACATATAATTCAAATGTCCACTTGCTCTCTTCCTACCAACTCTTTATAAAACACAAAAATTTTATAAAAAACTCTTTTGTGGTTGAAAAATGGAATTGGATTATATTTAAAGATTACTTAAGGTTTTATTAATTAAATTTACCTTACTTAAGAATATATCTATCAAAAAAAAATTATTTTAAAATATATTGGATATAATCATTCAACAATAATTGGAGAAAATAATGAAAATAATGAAAAACTCAATTAAAATATTAGGTGCGTATGGTAGTAAAGGTACAAAATCAAGTACTACATGTATACAAATAAATACTAATAGTGTGATTGATGCAGGTAATATCATAAGAGGTTTAGATGAAAATGCAGAATTTATTGATAATATTTTTTTAACACACTCTCACTTAGATCATATAAATGACATCCCTTATTTGATTGATGGATTTTTTGAAAAAAGAACAAAACCAATAACTATATATGGAATAGAAAAAACTATTAAAGACTTGGAAAATCATATATTTAATTGGGAAATTTGGCCTGATTTTTGTGAGATAGAACTGGTTCGACAAAACTTTAAAGCAATTGAATTAGTACCAATAAAAATAAATGAAACAATAATTTTAGATGATGATACAAAAGTTACAGCTGTAGAAAATAATCATACAAAATCAAGTTGTGGATATATTATTAGTAAAAATGACAATGCAGTACTTTTTTCATCAGATACATATTGCTGTGATGCAATATGGGATAATATAAATAACAATTTAAATATTAAAACTGCAATAATAGATGTATCATTTCCTTCAAGATTTAAAACACTTGCTTCTGATAGCAAACATTTAACCCCAGCATTATTAAAAGATGAGTTAACAAAATTAAAAAGAGATGATGTAAGAATATATATTAATCATATTAAACCAGCCTATGAAACTGAATTAAGACAAGAAATCCATGATTTAAATTTACTGCTTAATGATGGGAAAATCCTTGATGATGGAGATGTTATATCTTTGTCCAATGAATATTTAGCATATAATACAAAAAGATCAAATATAAAAAGAAAAGAGATTAAAAAACTTATTGATATAGGTAAATCCCTTACAAGTGAAAAGAATTTTGATGTATTAATGGAAAAAATACTTCTAGGAGCAAAAGAGTTTTCTGACGCAGATGGAGGAACATTATATTTAGTAACGGATGATGAAAAAAGATTAAAATTTCAAGTTGTACAAACAGATTCATTAGGTATAAAAATGGGAGGAACAGAGGGAAAAATAACATGGCCTGAACTTCCTTTATACCTTGAAGATGGTACACCAAATGAACAAATGGTTGCAGCCCTTTGTGCTTTAGAAGGTAAACTTATTAACATTCCTGATGTTTATGAAACAAAAGATTTCAACTTTGAGGGAACAAAAAAGTTTGATGAATCAACAGGATATAGAACAAAATCTATGCTTGTAATCCCAATGAAAAATCATGATGATGATGTTATTGGAGTACTTCAGTTATTAAATAAAATGGATAGTAATGGTAACACTATCACTTTTACAAATGATGACAAACAATTAATTGAATCTATGGCATCACAAGCAGCTGTTTCAATTACGAATAATAGATTAATTTCAGAATTAGAAAACCTTTTGGATTCATTCATCAAATCAATTGCGACAGCTATTGGTGAAAAATCAGAATATACAGCTGGACACATTAATAGAGTAGCAGAGATTGCAGAAACACTTACAAATGCAATTAATAATGATAATACAGTATTCAAAGATATAAAATTTACTCCTGATGAAGTAAAACAAATGAGTCGTGCAGCTTGGCTTCATGATATTGGAAAAATTGTTACACCTGAATATGTTGTTGATAAAGGTAAAAAACTTGAAACTATCTATGACAGAATAGAAACAGTAAAAGCAAAATTTGAAATAGTAAAAAAAGATTATGAATTACAATATTATAAAAACCTTTCAAAAACTTCTTCACAAAAAGAGCAACAAGAATTAACTGTAAACTATCATAATAAAATTTCTTCACTAAATGATGACTTAGACTTTGTTATTACATGTAACACAGGTAGCGAATTTATGGAAGATGAAAAGATAAATAGAATAAATGAAATTGCAAAAGAAAAACTTGAAATCAATGGTAAAAAAACAAATTTGCTTACTGAAAATGAAGTATATAATTTATGTATTAGAAAAGGTACATTAACTAATGAAGAAAGAGATGTCATTAATAATCATGTTACAATGTCATATAAAATGCTTGAAACTATGCCATTTCCTAAAAAACTAAGAAGAGTTCCTGTTATTGCAGGTTCTCATCATAAAATGGTAAAAGGAGGTGGTTATTCAGCCCCAGAAATTTTTGATTTACCTATGACGATTGAGGACAAAATACTTGCAGTTGCTGATGTATTTGAAGCACTTACAGCAAATGACAGACCATATAAAAAAGCAAACTCACTTAATACATCACTTAAAATTTTATCATTTATGGTAAAAGATGAACATTTAGATAGAGACATAGTTAAATTTTTTGTGGATAATAATCTACATCTTGATTATGCAAATAAATACTTAAGTGAAGAACAAATGGATGAAATCACAGTTGATTTTAATAATGTATAGGAACATAAATGATTTATGAAAATAATTTAATAAGAGTAGAAATAGAAAAAAGTGAAATACCTTGGCTAAAAGTTTTTACACAAGAAGCTTTAAAAGAATTTAGCCAATGTAACAATGAAACTAAAATGGAGATATTAAGAGCTTTGGATATTATTGAAAAAGAGATGATAAGTTATTTTAATCCAGAAAAAATAAATATCGCTTCTTTTGGAAACTATGTACCACATGTACATTTTCATATAATGGCAAGATTTAAGGAAGACTCTTTTTTCCCAGAACCTATGTGGGGGAAAATGCAAAGGGAAAGTAAGTTAAATCTAAAAGAGTTTAAAGAGTTTTATAAAATAGTAAAAGAGAAGTTAAATCAACCATCTTGATTTAACGTTTCAATAATCTCTTCCAATACTCTAGGAGCATCTTCTAGAGGTATTTGGCAACCACCAGCAGCTTTGTGTCCACCACCACCGTATTTAAGCATAAGTTCACCAACATTTGTATTTGAAGTTTTATTTATAATTGATTTTCCTGTTGAGAAAACTAATTTATCTCTATCAAAAGTATAACTAACATGTATAGAAACGTTTATTTCTGGATACATTGCATATACTAAAAATCTATTTCCAGGATAAATTATTTCTTCATCTTTATAATCAATAACTGCAACATTTCCATATATTTTTGTACATTTTTTTAGTTGTTCGTTAAACTCTTTTTCATATTTAAAATATAAATCAACTCTTTGTTTAACTTCATCAATTTCTAAAATTTCATCAATATTATGTTTTGCACAATAATCAATCAAATTTCTCATTAATTGTTTATTTGAAGTTTCAAAATCTTTAAATCTTCCAAGACCAGTTCTTGAATCCATAATAAAACTTAACAATGCCCAAGCTCGTGGTTCTAATATATCATCAATAGTAAAATCAGCACTATCAGCTTTATTGGCTCCACGCATCATACCAATAAATCTCATAGGAAAAACTTCATCTCCACCATAATAATCATATACAACTTGTGCCGCACTTGGGGCATCTGGATTTATTATATGGTTATCTCTTTTTTCATTTCTTAATGTTTCACTAAAATGATGGTCAAAAGCTAAATGAACGCCTTCAACATAAGGTAGGTTTGTTGTTATATCATTAGAAGTTACTTTTATAAGTCCATCTTGCATATCCTTAGGGTGAACAAATAGGATATCATCAATTAAATCAAGATATGAAAGTAGTGTACCACACACTAATCCATCCATATCACTTCTTGTAATTAATCTATATTTTCTTTCACCCATTGGATACCTTTAAAAAATTATTTCTTCAATTCTAACATTTTAATTATAAATAAAAAATTTTTTAATTACTATTTTCTTAAATTATTTGCGATGATGTCTCCCATCTCGGAAGTTGTAACAATCTCTTTTGCATCATATGCTGCTAAATCTTTTGTTCTGTAACCATCTTTTAATGCTTTTTTAATTGCTGCATCAATTAAATCAGCAGCTTCAGTTTCACCTAAAGAGTATCTAAGCATCATACCAGCACTTTCAATTGTTGCAATAGGATTTGCTATTCCTTGCCCTGCAATATCAGGAGCTGAACCATGAATTGGCTCATAAATAGCTGTTTTATCTCCAGTTGAGGCAGATGGTAAAAGTCCAATAGAACCAACAACCATAGATGCAGTATCAGATAAAATATCACCAAAGATATTTCCAGTTACTATTACATCAAATTGTCTTGGATTTCGCACTAACTGCATAGCTGCATTATCTACATACATATGAGACAATTGAACTTCTGGATAATCTTTTGCAATTTCTTCCATAGTATCTCTCCATAATTGAGAAACTTCAAGAACATTTGCTTTATCTACTGAACAAACTCTTTTATCTCTTTTCATTGCTAATTCAAATGCAGTTTTACCGATTCTTTCAATTTCAGGTTTTGTATAAACCATAGTATTATAAGCTTTAAAACCATCATTAGCTCTTGGTTGTCCAAAATAAATACCACCAATAAGTTCTCTAACAACCATAATATCAACACCTTCAATAACTTCAGGTTTTAATGTTGAAGCATTTACAAGTTCATCATAAATAATTGCAGGTCTTAAGTTTGCATATACACCCATTGCTTCCCTAAACTTTAATAGCCCAGTTTCAGGTCTAAGTTCTCTTGGTAATGTATCCCATTTTTCACCACCAATAGCACCAAATAAGCATGCGTCAGAATTTAAAACACCTTGAACAGTCTCTTCAGGAAGTGGAACACCTGTCATATCTATAGCAACACCACCCATTAAATACTCTTTGTATTCTAATGTAAAACCACAATTGTATGAAACTGTATCCAATACCTTAATAGCTTCATCAACAATTTCTGGACCAATTCCATCACCTTTTATTACTGAAATATTATATGTTTTCATTATTATTTATCCTTATTCATTTCAGCTTTAGCATAATTGATTAATCCACCACTTGCAATTAACTCTTGCATAAAAGGAGGAATAGCTGTAAATTTATATGTTTTATTTTGAGTGTTATTTGTAATCTCACCATTATCCAAATCAATTGATATCTCTTCACCCTCTTTTATCTCTAAAGATTCAGGTAATTCAAATATTGGTAATCCCATATTAAACGCATTTCTATAAAAAATTCTAGCAAAAGATGGAGCAACAACCGCTGCAACTCCTGCAGCTTTTAAAGCAATAGGTGCATGTTCTCTAGAACTTCCACATCCAAAGTTCTCTCCAGCAACAATAATATCACCTTTTTGTAATTTTTTTGGAAACAAAGGATCTGCATCTTCCATAATATATTTAGCTAGATGCTCTGGGTCTGAACTATTTAAATATCTAGCTGCTATTATAATATCAGTATCAATATTTGCCCCAAAATTCCATACTTTACCAGTAATTTTACTCATATTTTTAATCCTTTAAAATTAAAAAATAAATGATTTTTAATAATCAAATTTTATTTTTCTTTTAATAATTTTTATCTCTAACAAAGTCGAATTTTATCTAATTTTTTAGAAATAATAGATTAAACATCAAAAATTAATAGTTATTTTAACAATTTTCGGTATAATATCTGACTTATCTTTCAAGCAAGGAACTTACAAAAAATATGAGTGCAAAAGATTTAAATAAAGAAATTGAAAAACTAGCAAAAGAGTACAAAGATTCAACCTTAACTTTTGAAAAAGTTATAAAATTATTCCCAAAAGCTCCCTCAAGTCAAAATATTAAAAAACTAATTGCATTAATGCAATTATATAATGTAAATATGATGACAGCTCAAGAACAAGCAAAACTAATGAATGCTGTTGAAGCAAAAAAAAGAGAAGACCAAAGAAATAAACTAATCGATGGGGAAGATAGTGTTTATGACTTATTAAAAAATAAAGAGCTTTTAGAGTGGTCAAGATCTGATTCTCCTGTAAGAATGTATCTAAGAGAGATGGGACAAATCCCATTACTTACTAAAGAAGAAGAAATAGAAATCTCTAAAAAAATAGAGATGGGTGAAGATATTATTCTTGATGCCATTTGTTTCGTTCCGTACTTAGTTGATTTTATTTTAGAATATAAAGAGCCATTGGTAAATAGAGAAAGAAAAGTTAAAGAACTTTTTAGAAACTTCGATGATGAAGATGGTGATGATGAAGAAGAGATAGAAGAAGAAGTTGAAGAGTTATCTGATGATGAAGATATTGATGATATTGAAACTGATGAAGAAGCAAGTGGTGGTAAAAAACAAAGAAAACTTGATAAAAGAGCAGAAACTATCATTGCAGCTTTTAAAGTATTGGAAAAAGCAAAAAAAGATTGGTTAAAATTTCAAGCTAAAGAGACAGCAAAATCTGATGATGAGTTTGATATTATTACTTTTAACCTATCAACTGCATTTAAAAAACAGATATTAAAACAAGCTTTAATTGATTTAGGACCAACTTCTAAACTTATTACAGAAATTGTAAAAGCTATGGAAACTGCACTTAAATCAGATACAGGTTTTGATTCTGAATTAAAAAGATTAGAGTATAAATTACCACTTTTTAATGATACATTAAAGAAAAACCATGAAAAGCTTTTAGATAATATTATTAACTTATCAAAAGTACAAATTACTGCTATGGTTCCTGAAGCAACTATGGTTTCTACTTATATGGAAATCAAAAAACTTTTCCAAACAGCAGAAGCTTCTAAAGGTGGATTTGACTTACAACCTGAAGAGTTATTAGATGTACTAGAGCAAATCAAACGTGGTAAAAAAATCACTGATGAAGCAAAAACAAGAATGGCAAAATCAAATCTTAGACTTGTTGTTTCTATTGCAAAAAGATACACAAATAGAGGTTTACCTTTCTTAGACTTAATCCAAGAAGGAAATATTGGTCTTATGAAAGCCGTTGATAAGTTTGAATATAAAAAAGGTTATAAATTCTCTACTTATGCAACATGGTGGATTAGACAAGCAATTTCAAGAGCGATTGCTGACCAAGCTAGAACTATTAGAATTCCAATTCATATGATTGAAACTATTAATAGAATCAATAAAATCATAAGAAAAGGTATTCAAGAAAACGGAAAAGAGCCAAATGTGGATGAAATCGCAAAAGAAGTTGGACTTCCTGTTGATAAAGTAAAACAAGTAATTAAAATCACAAAAGAGCCAGTATCTTTAGAAGCTCCAATTGGAAGTGATGAAGATGGTAAATTTGGAGATTTTGTACCTGATGAAAAAGCTCCAACTCCTGTTGATAATATTATGAAAGAAGATTTACAAAATCAAATTGATCAAATATTAGCTCAACTAAACGAAAGAGAACAAGCAGTTGTTAGAATGAGATTTGGTCTTATGGATGATGCTAGTGATAGAACTCTTGAAGAGATTGGAAAAGAGTTAAGTGTTACAAGAGAAAGAGTAAGACAGATTGAATCAAGTGCAATCAAAAAACTAAAACACCCTAAAGTTGGAAAAAACCTTAAAAATTACGTGGAAAGCTAATAATTAATGAGTATCTATGAAAATTGGGTAGAGCAAGATTTAAATCCTATTTTATCTTTCTCTTCTCAAGGTAAAATTTTATACACAAACCAAGAAGCACAATTTTTACTAAATAGAGTTAAAAAAGAACAACTTTATGATTTTGCTTTAAAATATGCTCCTGCAAACTATGGTTTTGAAACAACATATATAAACTTAACTTTACATAATTATATTTTTTATGCTATTTCTGTTACCTATGAAAATGATGATGAAATTCATATGAAATTATATAAAAGTACTAGTGTTAAGCAAGATAAGAAATATGCACCAAAAAATGTTTCTAAAACAAATATTTTTACACTTGTTGATTTGACAATCTCCACAAGAAAAACTAAGTCAGAGACTAAATTCATCAAAAATTATGACCCATCCATTCCAGAATTTTTGATGGTTGCATCTGACTTTTTAAAGTTATTAAATAGCATTTATGATGCCTTTAATAAAACATGTACAATTATAAATACCTCTGTTAAACTAAAAACTGGTGAATATATTAAACTAAATGAAAAAAAGCACTCTTTAGTTACTATAGAAATCTATGCAGATGATTGTGGATATGATATTGAGTCAATTAAACATGATAAAAATAAAAGTTCAATGATTCTATCTTTAGAGAGTGATAAAGCGATAATTGATTTACCGCTTATTTTAAAATAAATTTTGCACAAAGCATTGATAGTGGGACAATAAAAAGTCCTGCTAAATATGGCATTGCACTAAATATTCCATTATTACTTAATGAAAAAAATCCAAACACAAGTAAGGCATAACCAACTACTCTGTAAATAGAGATAAAACTAGTTGTTGTATATATTGTGTTTTTTATACTATTTTGTTTGATTTTTGATTTTTCTTCTTTTATTATGTCTTTAATCTCTTTTGCAGAGAATTCTGTTTTTTCATTTATCTCATCTTCTGAATATAAATCATAAGGGTCATCAATTTTATCTATCTCATCTCTATCATTAGAAAGTGTTGCATCGTAATCTATATTTTCTAATCTCTTAGCTACGTTTCTCTTGTATGAAAGAAATGTAGCAAGAGAGATAAATAATGAAGAGATAAATGCTACTTGAGTATTTATCAACCAAAGATAGTTATTTGATAAGATACAAAAAAGAACTACACCAAAATCTATTATAAAAAATAGTTTGGCAAATTTTTTAATCATCATCTTCGTTTGCTTTATCTCCATGTTTTGCTCTATAGGAGTATCGAGGGTCATTTTCCATTCCCTCAAACTCTTTTTGTGCTCTTTTATATGCTTTATAAATATTTAGTCCAGCTGCAGCTATTCCCCAAAATATTCCTAACCATAATGTCCATGTATAACCTGTCCATTGTTTTAAACCATAACCAATGGCAAATCCAATGATAACAGCTGCAACAATTGAAATACCTAAAGATAAGTTATCAAGTGCTTGAAGCTTACCTAAATGTTTTGGTTGTTTATTTTCTTCACTCATACTATTACTTTAAATAAGAACAACAATAATCAGTTAGAACTTTTACTTTTATATCAAATGAAGAGTTTGCAGGAACTGAAAATGTTGTATTTGCAGTATATGTTTTCCACTCAGTAGAATCTTTTAATCTAACTTCACACTCACCATCAATAATTTCCATAAGTTCAGCAGCTGCCGTTCCAAAGTTATAAGTTCCTGGCATCATAATACCAAGTGATTTTCTCTCTCCATCACTATCAACAAAACTTCTACTTGTAACATTTCCATCAAAATAAACATTTGCTTTTTTTTCTAAATCGACATTTTTTAAAACACCCATTTTATATCCTTAAAATTTTTTCATAATTTCATCAGCTGCACTTATGCAAGCATCAATATCTTTATTTGTAATAACAGTAGAAATAAATCCTAATTCATACTGGCTACAAGCAAAATAAAATCCTCTTTTTATCATCTCTCTATGAAATGTTGCAAATCTATCAAAATCACAATTATTAACATCTTTAAAATTCTTAGGCTCTTTTTCACAAAAGAAAAATCCAAACATACTTCCTCTTACTGTTGTTTGAAAAGGAATATTATACTTAATAGCAACATCTTTTAAACCATTCATCAATCTTGTTGATTTTGCAGTTAAATCTTCATAAATAGCAGGATTAGCTTTAAGTTTTCTCAAACTTGTAAGCCCTGCTGCCATAGCAACTGGATTTCCACTTAATGTTCCAGCTTGATAAATTTTACCTTCTGGGCTCAATTGTGCCATTATTTTACTATTTGATGCAAAGGCACCAACTGGCATACCAGCACCAATTACTTTTCCAAAAGTAATAATATCTGCTTGTGGTTTTACAACACCACTTGCTCCTGTTAAACTTGCTCTAAATCCTGACATAACTTCATCATAAATTAATAAAGTACCATTTTCATCACACAGTTTTCTACAAGCTTCTAAAAACTCAATATCTGCAGGAATCAATCCCATATTTCCTGCAATTGGTTCTATAATAATACAAGCAATATCTGAGCTTTCTTCAAAACATTTTTTTAGATTTTCAATGTTGTTATATTCACATAATAAAGTATGTTTTGTTAAATCTGCTGGAACTCCTGGAGAACTTGGAGCACCGCAAGTTGCCATTCCTGAACCTGCTTGTACTAAAAGAGAATCAGAGTGTCCATGGTAACATCCTTCAAATTTTATAATATCACTTTTACCAGTTACTCCCCTTGCAAGTCTAATAGCACTCATAGTAGCTTCTGTACCAGAACTTACAAATCTTACTTTATCGATATTATCATACATATCAACAATTTCACTTGCTAATTCAGTCTCTAAAACTGTTGGTGCTCCAAAAGATAATCCATCTTTTGCTGTTTTAATTACTGCTTCTTCAATATCTTTATCACAATGTCCAAAAATAAGAGGTCCCCAGCTTTGTACAAAATCTAAATATTTATTTCCATCAATATCAATTAAATAAGCACCCTCACCTTTTGCAATAAAAGGAGGAGTTCCTCCAACACTATTAAAAGCACGAACAGGAGAATCAACTCCACCTGGTATTACCTTTTTAGCTTCTTCATAAGCATTTATAGACTTTTCAAACATCTGCATTCCTGAATAATTTATTTTAAGTTAAAAGCATTATTATACTATAATTGACTTTATGAAATACATTATTCTCGCATTAATTTTATCAATATCCATTCATCTGTTAACTTTCAAAACATTTAAAATAAAAAATGATGAAATACTAGATTCACCATCAACATCAAAAAATACAAAAAAATCAGATATAAAATATGTAACATTAAAATCATCAGTAAAATCTGTACAACAACAAAAAGAAAAACCTAAAAAAAGTGAAGAAAAAAAAGAAATACCTAAAAAGACTACAAAAGAAAAATTTCAATATAAAAAAGTTACTAAAAACCAAATTGAAGTTGCAAAAAAAAGAGAAGTAAAAAAAGAGCTTCCTAAAAAAGTTGAACAACAGCCAATAAAACAAAATGAAGTTATTCCAAACTATACAAAACTAAATCCAACTAAACTTCAGCAAAATACCTTAGAAAACTTTTTGACAAACCCACCAATGGACATAAAATTACTTGATGATATAACTCAAAGTTATTTAAAACTTTATGGAGAAGAGTATAGTTCTTTTACAAAAGTTCAAAAAGTATTTTTACAAGATAATCTTAAAAGGATTGTTAATACTCTAGAAAGATACTATCGATTTCCAGCCATTGCAATAAGATTACATAAAAATGATACCAATATTGTTGAGTTTATTCTGTATCCCAATGGAGATATTTCAAACTTAAAAATAAGACAAAATGGTAAATATGAATTTTATGATAAAAGTATCCTAGAAACAGTTGAAATAGCTTTTAAAGATTTTCCTAGACCTAAAGAGCCTACAAGAATAATAATTAAAATCAACTATAGGCACTATTAATTGAAAACTTTGTAAAATACAAAAAAATTATTTATAAAAAGAGAATTATGTTAACTGATAAAATCCGAAATAAACAAAGTGGAATACTACTTTATGGTATTACACCACCAAAAATAAAACATACAGAAGAAGAGATAAAAGAAATAGCAGCTAAACATATTGAAAGAATTTCTAAACTTCCTATTGATGGCTTAGTTCTTTACGATATTCAAGATGAATCAGATAGAACAGATGAAAAAAGGCCATTTCCTTTTATCAAAACTTTTGACCCATGTGAATATTCAAGAAGTTATTTACAAGATTTAGAAATACCAAGAGTTGTTTATAGAGCTGTGGGAAACTACACAGAAAAGACTTTTCCAGCTTGGCTTGAAATAACTAAAGAAAATCAAGTACACTCTGTATTTGTTGGTGCTGCTTCTCATAATCAAATAAAGCCACTAACTCTTCAAGGGGCATACAAATTAAAAAAAGAGATTAATGATAATCTATGTCTTGGTGGAATTTGTATACCTGAACGACATATGATAAAACATGATGAGCATATTCGTGTATTTAATAAAATAGATAACTCTTGTGAATACTTTATAACTCAATGTGTTTATAACCTTGAAGCCTCAAAAATATTTTTAACTGATTATGCAAAATATGCAAAAGAAAATAATAAAGAGCTTGTACCAATAATTTTCACTCTAACTCCTTGTGGAAGTTCAAAAACTTTAGATTTTATGAAATGGTTAGGAATTAGTATTCCAAACTACTTAGAAGAAGATTTAAAAGCATCGGGAGATATATTACATGACTCTATGAAACTTTGCATTGATATATTTAGAGAACTTTATACTTTTGGAAAAGATAGAGGTATTCCAATTGGTTGCAATGTTGAAAGTGTTGCTATTAGAAAAGAAGAGATTGAAGCATCTATTGAATTACTTTATGAAGTAAAAAAAATAATGAAAGAAAATTAAGAAGAGGAAAAATTTCCTCTTCTTTCAATTAGAATTTATAGTTAAATCCTAAATAAAGTGCTGTAGAATGTTTTAATTCTATTTTTGTACCATTTACATCAGTATCAACATTATATTTTGAATACTCAAAAGTTGTTTCAAGTTGAATATTAGAAGTTAAGTCATATAGTGCACCTGCTTGTGCTCCATACATTGCACCATCCATATTAAAACCATTTGTGTCGTATTCTGCTTTTCCTAAATGTGCACCAACTAATAGGCTAAATTTATTTTCAAAAGGAATAATATAGTCATAATTTAATGCTGTTAAGTCAATATCTTGTCCATTTTTAGTATATCCTACACGAGATATTGAAATTCTATGATTTTTATCCATTATTACACCAGCTTTTAATTTCAATGCTGTATCTTTTGTATCTGTACTTCCAATTGATGAGCTATGAGCATTTATACTACCTCTCTCAGCTCCAGCACCAATAAAATACTCTAAATCCATCGCCATCACTGATGTAGATAGAGCAACTAAACTACTTAAAATAAATAATTTTCTCATTTTTTTCCTTGTTATTAGTAAATTTTTAGAATATTAGTATAATTTAAATTAATTTTATATTATATTTATATAATACAAAAGTAATTTTAAGATGATTTTGAAGTATTAATTCGAGACTTTTTAGATTTATAATTTATATTAAAGTTTTCTCTCAAAGTTATATAAATCCATAAATCTAAAAGCCAATAGATTTTCTAAAATAGCAAA
Organism: Arcobacter sp.; assembly: GCF_050300555.1. Lineage (NCBI taxonomy): Bacteria > Pseudomonadati > Campylobacterota > Epsilonproteobacteria > Campylobacterales > Arcobacteraceae > Arcobacter > Arcobacter sp. The sequence continues at coordinate 46,427 of NZ_JBNKXY010000014.1, read as the reverse complement.
TATAACAATAAAGTTAATAAAAGAACTACCACCATAGGAGACTAAGGGCAATGGTAATCCAACAACAGGTGCAAAACCTATAACCATAAATATATTTACACTCATATTTAAAAACACTAACAACGCAATTCCAGAGGCAAAGCACCTGACCACATAATCATCCGAAAAATAATAGTTCATGGACAGAAGATGCAATATCAAAAATATATAAATAACTATAAGAAGTAATGCTCCCACATAACCATGTCGTTCTACTAAATATGCAAAAATAAAATCACTTGTTGCAATTGGTAAAAACTTCAATTGTGTTTGTGTTGCTTCTTCAGAAGCTTTTCCTGTAAGTCCACCTGAACCAATCGCAATAATTGATTGTTGTACGTGATAACTTGGCTCTTCTGAAATAAAATCTTTAATTCTTTGTTTTTGATAATCTTTTATTAAATTTGTATAAATAAAAGGTGAAATAGTAGCTAGCACAACTAAAATTGTTGCCCATATTCTCCAGTTAACACCAATTATAAATAAAATTCCATATCCAACTAATATTAAAATCAATGCTGTTCCCAAATCAGGCTCTTTTGCAATTAAAACAAAGGGTATCAATATATATATGGAAAAATATACAAAATCTTTTAAATTATAACCTTCAGCAGGAGGTGGTCTATTTTTAACTAAATATCCAATCATCAATAAAAATATAGGTTTAATTAGCTCAGAGGGTTGAATAGTCATGCCAGTACCCGGTATCTGAAGCCATCTTTGGGCACCAAGTTTGGTTACACCTATAAATTCAACTGCAAGTAAAAGTCCTACCCCAACCCAATAAAGAAAAGGAATAATTCTTAAGTTTCTTCGTAAGGGTAAAAAAAATACACCTAAAAATAAAAAGATAGCCAAAGTAAAATATCCTAATTGTCTTTGTGCTAAAGTTTCATTTATCTCACTCACTAAATGATAAGACAATACTATTAATGGTATAATAAAAACTATCAAGGGATAATCAAATTGCGAAATAATTCTTTTGTCAATAAATCTCATAGTGAAAGAGTATCAAAATATGTATAAAAACTTTATTGTTTTAGAAGAATCAAGGCTGGATAAATTTTTATCTGAACAACTTGAAGAATCAAGAAATCAAATAGAACAACTAATAAAAAAACAGTATGTTAAAGTTGATGATAAAATCATCACAAAAACTGGTTATAAATTAAAAGAAAATCAAAAGATAATAGTAGAACTTCCTGAAGCTATTGAAGCTAAAGATTATGAGGTTAACTTTGATGTGGAAATAATCTATGAAGATGAACATATTTTAGTAATAAATAAACCTTATGATTTAGTTGTTCATGGCGCACCAAGTGTAAAAGAAGTCACACTTGTAGATTGGCTAAAATCAAAAAAGATATCTTTATCTACAATTAGTGGAGAAGAGAGACATGGTATTGTACATAGATTAGATAAAGGTACAAGTGGAGTAATGGTTGTTGCAAAAACAAATGAAGCCCATGCTGGATTATCTCGGCAACTTGAAGATAAAACCATGGGAAGATACTATTTAGCAATTATAGATATGCCATTGAAAGATAATATAATAATAGATAAACCAATAGGTCGAAATCCTAATAATAGATTAAAAATGGGAATAGTTTCAGATGGTAGAAATGCAAAAACAGCTTTCGCAAAACTTCAATTAAGTAATAATGAAAAATATGAACTTATTTGTTGTAAACTTTTTACTGGAAGAACCCATCAAATTAGAGTTCATCTAAATAGTATCAATCGTCATATCTTAGGTGATAATTTATATGGATTTAAGGGCGAATTAAATAAAATAAATCGATTTTATCTACACGCTTTTAACTTATATTTAATTCATCCTATTACAAATGAGAAGATGAATTTTAAAGCAAATATCACAAATGATATAAATGAATTTTTAAATAATAACTTTAATATGGAGACCGTAAATGAAAAATTGGGTAAAGATTACATCAACTCTGCTTTTAATTTCATTGATTAGTGGATGTAGTACTAAAAATTTTGGCGAAGGAAATAAACCTAAAATTGATGAAACATTAGAGGTTATTGATTCAAACTCTATTAGAACAATCTCTGGTATAAGTTCAGTTGCTTTTGAATGGCAAAAAGTTGATGACTCAAGAGTTATTGGATATAACCTTTATAGAGCAAACTTAAATGAAGAAACTACTAAACTTAAATTAGTAAATTTTATCAAAAATAGATATACATCTCACTTTTTAGATACTGGATTAGAACCAAATACAAAATACGCTTATACATTTTCTAGTGGTACAGTTAATGACATAGAGTCTAAACCTACAAAAACTTTTCAAGTAATGACACTGCCTAGGCCAGAACCGATTGCTTTCATTCAAGCAATTTCAAATCTTCCTAGACAGATAAAAATTATTTGGAGACCACACCAAAACGAGTCAATTGAGTATTATAAAGTATTTAGATCTACTCCTCAAGATTCAGATTGGGAAAAATTAAAAACTTTGGATGGAAGATTACAAGCTGAGTATATCGATACAGATTTAAAAGACAACGTTGTTTATTTATATAAAGTTGTTGCTTATACTTTTCAAGATATTCCATCACTTGATAGTGAGATAGTTAAAGCACAAACAAAAGCTTTACCAGCTGGTGTTCAAAATTTAACAGCAACAAACAATCAACCAAAAAAAATAACACTTAATTGGGAACCTTCTCCTTCAGTTGATGCAGTAAAATATACAATTTATAGAAATACATCACCAGATGGTTCTTTTAGTGAATTAAAACAATTAAATAATGATACTTTTACCTTTGAAGACTTTATTAATGAAGATGGAAAAAGATATTTTTATAAGGTAACAACTATTGATAAAGATGGTTTAGAAAGTAGTAAAGAGATTAATCCTGTAATGGGGATCACTTTATCAAAATTAAACAAACCAATTTTAACACTTGCACAAATTCAAGGTGAAAAAGCAATATTAAACTGGCAACCAGGGGATAATAGAGCAAAATATTATAATGTATATAAAACTATAAAAGATAACTTCTTTAAAGTTAGAAAAGAGAAATATACTAATATCACTGATCTAAGATTTGAGGATAAAGATATTGTAAGAGGTGTTGAATATCAATACTCAATTGATGCAGTTGATGAAAATGGTATTGTTTCGGAAAGAACAAATGAAACACTTTTAGTATTACCTAAATTGTTAGATAAATAATATGCCTCACATTGTATTTAGTGAAAATAAGCAATTAATCACGCCATCAAATTTTGATGGTGTTGATTTTAATTTTATAGCAAAGTCTTACAACAATAGTGATAAACCTAAAAAAACAGAATATAAAATAGGTGTTAAAAATCAAAATAAAGAGTTTCTTCTTACTTTAAAAGATAACAATGAAAATAAGATGATAAAAGTTGATAAGGCAACAAGAGTAACTCCAGTTACAATTGTAAAAGATGCTTTAAACAGCTATTCAAGTGCAACCAATGCACAAGTAATTTTTTCAAATACAAATAACTTCTCTCAAAAAATAGAACCAGAAAAAGAGTACCTTAAAGATATAGAATACTTTGTAAATGAATTTCAAACAGACAAAGAGATTCAAATCGAAATAGGATTTGGTTCAGGAAGACATCTACTTTATCAGGCAAAAAATAACCCAGATGTTCAATTTATTGGATTAGAAATACATACTCCTTCTATTGAACAAATGTTAAAACAAGTAAAAATTTTAGGTATCAAAAATATCTTAGCAGTTAATTATGATGCCAGACTTTTTATGGAATTTATTAAATCAAATTCTGTAGGTAAAATATTTGTACATTTTCCTATACCATGGGATAAAAAACCACATAGAAGAGTTTATAGTACTGATTTTATTTATGAAGCTAAAAGAGTATTAAAATATAATGGTACATTAGAACTAAGAACAGATAGTAGAAAATATTTTGATTTTTGTGTTGAATTATTAACAAGTCTTAGTAGCGGAAAAATAGAGATTGATATAAATAAAGATTTACCAATATCTAGTAAATATGAAGATAGATGGAAAAGACAAAATAAAAATATTTATGATGTTACATTGTATTCAAATTCTATTGATGATGATATTGAACCAGAAACAGATTTCTCTTTTGATGAAAAAATTGATTTATTAAAAACTTTTGAAAAGTTACCCAAAAAGTCTGTCATATTTGATGGTTTCTTTTTTCATATTGAAGATATCTTTATAATTGAAAATGAAAAAAATTCAGGATTAATACAAGCTACTTTTGGCTCTTTTAATAGACCTGTTTCAAAATATTTATTAATCAAAAATGGTGATATATCTTACTATCAAGGAGCACCTATTCCTACAAGTAGTAACATACAAGCTCATAATAAGATGAAAGAGATATTTAAAAATGATAACTGCTAAAAATATATATCTAGCTTATGATGAAAATAAGTTTATTATAAAAAAAGGTACATTTCATATTGGTCATAAAGAGTTTATTTTTATTGGTGGAGCCAGTGGTAGTGGTAAATCAACCCTAATAAAAGCCATGTATGGAGATATACCTCTAAAACATGGAAGTTTTTTAATTGATAATTTTGAATTAGCACACATAGGAAATAAAAATCTTAGAAATCTTAGAAAAGATGTTGGTGTAATATTTCAAGATTATAAATTAATCAAAGAGTGGACAATAGAAGAAAATATTATGTTACCACTAAAAATAAATGGTTATTCCCACGAAATTTCAATAGAACAAGCAAATAAGCTTTTAAATCACGTAAAACTTTCCCATAGAAAAGGGTATTATCCAAATGAACTAAGTGGTGGAGAGCAACAAAGAGTTGCAGTTGCACGTGCATTAGCACACAACCCAAAAATAATAATTGCAGATGAACCAACAGGAAACCTAGATGATTATTCTGCAGATGTAGTTTGGAATTTATTAAAAGGTGCAAATGAACAACTTGGTATTACTGTAGTTGTTGTAACTCACCGAGTTCCTAGAAACTTTGGTATTAGATTTAGACAATTATCAATCGAGGATGGTATAATTTATGAAGTCTCTTAAAAATACCCTTACTTTTGTTATACCATTAACAGTTATGTTAATAACCTTTTCAATATATCTTATAACTAATAATATAGTGAATAATTATAAAAAAAAGATATCAAGTGATTATTCAATAGTTATAATTACACATACACCTTTAATAAAAGAGAACTTTGATACTATTGCTGGAATAAAAGTAAACAGAATAAATACACTATCTAATAAAAGCATCATTGATAATGTAAAAAGTGCTTTGTCTGAAAGCTCTATTGATTTATTAAACAAGAGATTACCACATTTTTATGAAATACATCTAGATATTTTTCCAACATCAACTGAACTAAAAAAAATCAGAGCATCACTTTTAAATGACAAAAACATAAAAAGAATAGAGATATTTTCAAAAAATCATAATCAAATATATCTATTACTTTTAATGATAAATAATATTATTATTGTATTATTTGGTTTAACTCTAATATTTGTCGTAATTATTTTATCTAAGCAAGTAACAATTTGGTTCTTTGCTCATAATGAAAGAATAATGATTTTTCAACTACATGGAGCTTCAATTTTATATAGTGCAGCACCTGTAATTAGACATGCTATTTTTGGAGCTTTTTTATCATTTTTAATTTCTGCAGGATTATTTGCTTTTGTAGCTTTTAATCTAAATATGATTTTACCTGTTGAGTTAAATGAAATTCTAAACACCAAGATTTTTGTTGAATTAGAAGTTTTAAAACTATTTTTATTATCTTTTGGAATATCAGTAGTTACAATTTTTGGAGTACTTTTTAGATATAAAATTAAAAATGCATAAACTACTATATTTATTTTTATTTATTGCTATTATTGTTCAAGCAGCTTCTATTGATGAAAAAATCAAAAATAATGAAAGCATACTAAATAAAAATAAAAATGTAAAAAATAAAACTGAACAACAAATCCAATCATTAGCTGAACAAATTCGAGACCAAAATGAAGAACTTAAAAAATTGGAATCAGAAATAAATTTAGTAACTAAAGATATTGACCAACATAAAGAGCTATTAGAAGGTTCTAAAAAAAACCTAACCACCTTAAGCATAAAAGCTGAAATCCTACAAAATCAGAAAAAAGATTATGAAGAAGAACTTATTAATACTATTATTGAAGATTATTCATCAGCTGTTGCGATGAGATTGGCAAATAAAGACTCTATTGAAGAGTTAACAGATAATGAAATTTATGAAATCTTAGCAAATGAAGCAAAAGATAAAATGCTAAAAATTGATAATCAATATATGCAAATAACACAAAATAAAATAGATAATGAAAGAGAAATAAAAAAACTTAATGTCTATATTGAAAAAAGAGAAAAAAAGAAAAAGATATTAAACTATTTACTTAATAAACACTCTGAGTCATTGGCATCCATTGAAAATAAACATAAACTTTACCAAGAAGAGTTAAAAAATATTATCAAAAAACAAAATTCTCTTACAACTTTACTTTCTAACTTAAATATTTTAAAAGAAAAAGAGTTAGAAGAGGAAGAAAAGAAAAAAAGAAATAGACTTATTGCTCTAAAACGACAAAGGGAAAAAGAGAAAGAATTAAAAGCTGCCTCTAAAGCTAAATCTTCAAATGAAATTGAAAAAACTCAAGAATCAGTTCAAAAAGATTATGCGGAAGATATTGATTTGGATGTAAGAATTCTTGGTTCATCTACAAAAGGTGTAAAAATTAGCAGATATAGAGGTGAAAAATCTATAGCTCCACTAAAATCTTACTCTATTGTTAAAAAATTTGGTAAATATTATGACCCTGTTTATAAAATAAAACTATTTAATGAATCAATTTTATTAAAAACAAATGAATCAGATGCCAAAGTTTTTGCTGTTTTAGATGGAAAAGTTGTATATTCAAAACAAGATTCGGGAATGTTAGAAAATGTTGTAATTATTCAACATAAGAACGGTCTCCATACAATATATTCTCATCTAGATCAAATTTCTCCAACACTAAAAGTTGGAAAATGGATAAAAAAAGGTTATGTTGTAGGAAGAGTTGATGAAACACTTACTTTTCAAGCAATTATAAATAACGCATATATAAACCCTGAAGAACTTTTTTATTAAAAAAACTTAATATATTATAACTTTTTTAATAAATAATATAATAGAATAGTCATTCCAAAAGGGGTGGAGTATGAAGAAAAATATAATTGTTCAATTTTTAATCTTATTAATTTTAGTTGCTATATTTATAACTACAATTTCTCTTTATAATTTAAGAACTGTTTCCATTAAATCATCGGTATCAAATGCTGAAGCAATTTCTGAAGTAATAAAAAATGGTTTAGACCTTCACATTGACAACCCCAATATGGATGAATTTTTAAAATCTATTTCAAGTATCAAAAATATTAAAAGCTTGTGGCTAGCAAGAAGTAGCAATATAAATACACAATTTGGTAATCTTACTTTTAAAAATCCCAAAGATGATATTGATAAAAAAGTTTTACGAACAGGGATTACTGAATATAAAATTACAGAAGCTCTTATTCACACTGATGTAAGAGTTTCCGTTCCTTATAAAACTACAACAACTTGTATTCGTTGTCATAAAAGTAAAATAGGTGAAACACTAGGAGTAATAAGTGTTGTTTTAGATGTTAGCACACTTAAAGAAATTGGAATCAAATCAATTTATATAATATTTCTTATTGTATTTATTTCTGTTGCTGGAATATTTTTACTATCTAAAAAAGTTTTTAACCCATATCTTTCTCTTTATACAAAATTAACAGAAAATATAAATCAAGCAAAAGTTGGAAAGTTTGAAAATATTGATATCCCTGAAGGACTTACTACAGAAGTAGTTCAAGTAACAGAGGACTACAATAACTTAATTACAATATTCAAAGATACTTCATTGGATATAGATACAAAACTTCAAGGCTTTGTTGGTTATAGGGATAAAAGTACGCAAAATACCAATCCATTAAATGAATCAAAAAATATTATTGATAACTTATCAAATTTATACCAATTTAAAAAACAAGTTGAATTGGATAATACAAAAGGCGAGATTTATACAAGAATTGCCCAAGTATTTGAAAATAAATTCAATTTAAAAAATTTCACTTTTTTTGAAATAGATATCAAAAAACAAAAAATGCAAAAAATAATAAGTGTAGGAGAATCACTTTACTGTCATGACTCAATAAAAGATAATCCTCACCTTTGTAGAGCAGCAAGAACAAAAAGCGATGTTATCTCAATTGACTTTCATGAAAGTTGTCCTTATTTTAATAAAAAAAATAAATTTTATTATTGTCTAAATATTGATATTGTTGAAAACCTTTATCTAATCGTTCATTTTGTCACAGATACAAAAGAAGAGTTAGAAGAGATAAAAAATAAAAGTCTTTTTATAAATAGATTTTTAAAAGAAGCAAGACCTGCAGTGGAAGTTAAACTTCTAATGCAAGCCCTTGAGGAATCAGCATTTAAAGATGGATTAACACAGCTTTATAATAGAAAATTCTTAGATGAACACTTGAAAAAACTTCTTCCTCAAATTAAAAGAGATAAGAAAAAAATTGGTCTTCTTATGTTAGATATGGATCACTTTAAAGCTGTTAATGATGAGTATGGACATGATGTTGGGGATAAAGTATTAAAAGAGTTATCAAAAATTCTTGAAGAAAATGTTAGAGAATCTGATATCTTAGTTAGATATGGTGGTGAAGAGTTTATGGTACTTCTAATAGGTGTAGATACTGAAGAAAATGCCTTATCTATAGCACATAAAATTGGTGCTAAAGTAAGAGAAAATGAAATAGATGTATATGCAGGTACAATAATTAAAAAGACTGTAAGTATAGGATTATCAATGTACCCAGATGATTCAAATCTATTTGATACTGTAATTAAAAATGCAGATATTGCTTTATATGAAGCAAAAAGTAGTGGTAGAGATAAGGTTGTTAGATTTTCTAAAGAACACAAAACTAGCGTTGAGTTATTTTAACTTTACTTTCTAAACAAACATAAAAAAAGGGATAAGTATAAAACTTATCCCTTTTTTATTTAGTAATTTTAACTAATGAAGGTCAGAGTTAAGTTTTACTTCTCTAGTACTTCTCATAGCAACTGTTTGTCCAGTTTGAGAATTTACTCTAAAATGTACACCATTAACTCCAATAAAATCACTACCTTTCATAATTGTAGTAATCTCTTTATCTGGGTTAATCTCTTTTAATGCAGCAACTGCTTTTTCTGATAATGAAATTTTTGTACCTGGTAAGATTGTAACACCAGCATCAAGAATACAACCATCACCAATAGCAGTTCCTGTACAAGAGTTTGCACCAAGAAGTGTATTTTCACCAATAGAAACAGGTACACCATCTGTTCCAGATAAAACACCAAGAATAGAAGCTCCTCCACCAACATCAGAACCAGCTCCAACAACTGCACTTGATGAAATTCTTCCTTCAACCATAACAGCACCTTCTGTTCCTGCATTAAAGTTAATATATGCAGCTCCTGGCATAACAGTTGTTCCTGCTGCTAATTGTGCACCAAATCTAACTTTTGAAGTCTCTAGGATTCTAGTATTGTTTGCAGGAATTACATGAGATAAAAATCTTGGAAATTTATCTACCATTGTGATTTCTGGATATTGATTAGTGATTTTCAATGAAATTTCATTTGCTCTTAGCCACTCTAATTCAATTGGTTGGCTTCCAGTCCATGCACAGTTTTCAAGAACACCAAATGCACCATTTAGATTAAGACTTCTTAATTTTGCTTTTCCAAGTGATAGTGCATAAAGTTTTAAATAAACAGCTTCAACCGTTAAAGGATTTGTATCTTCAAATATAAATACTACTTTAAAATCATCTGCACTAAGTCCTGAATCTAAAGGTAATGTTGCAAGTGATGAGATAACTTGTACGTTTCTATGTGCATCACCTTTTGCTTCTGGGTTAAAAGGTCTAAATGCTTCAATACAAGAAGTTAAGAACTCATCTGTAACATTACATACTAACTCTGAACCTGATGTATCAACATCTGCACCTGATTTTTTTAAAGCATTTAAAAATATAGCTGCACTTCCAAAGTTTTCATTCCAGTTTACAACTGGGAATGTAGCTTGTAGTATTTTGTCTGGATTTAATTGACCTCTATCAACTCTTGCAATACCAAATCCAATTGGATTTCTATACCAATCTTGAGATTGAATCTCTTCAACTAATTTTTTAAATTCATCTGCCGTATAAATCATATTTTGTCCTATGTAAAATTTTGCCGATTATACTATAAACTATACTAAGAGAAAATAAAACAATATCTAATAAATAGTATCCATATCAATACTTACCATGGGTGAGTTAATACTATGCAATACTTCCAATAGGGGTTTTACATTTTTAGAACGTATCAGTATTTCATATCTATATTTATTTGCAAGCTTAAATATAGCAGATTGATTTGCACCTACAACTTCTATATTTTCATTTGATTTAAGTATTTTTGTATATTTATCAAACTCATCTTTTACTTTTAAACCGTTTGTATGGGCAAAAAGTATTTTTGCTAACTTATAATATGGTGGATATAACTCTTCTCTAAATGTAAGTTCTTCATCTAAAAACTCTTTATAATCCCTATTCCCCAAATAAAAATTAAAAAATTCACTATTTTGTGTTTGTACAACAACTTCACCCTGACCTTTTCTACCACTTCTTCCAGAAATTTGGATTAATAGTGAAAGTGCTCTCTCTCTTGCTTTATAAGAGTTCATTTTTAATATGGAATCAATTCCAAGTACAACAGCTAACTTTACATTGTGATAATCATGCCCTTTTGAAAGCATTTGAGTTCCAACTAAAATATCAATTTTATTAGAGTTAAAATCTTCTAAGATTTTACGTAACTCTTTGTCAGTTTTAACTTCATCCCTATCAAATCTTTTTATAATTTTATCTTGAAAAATAAAATTCAATTCCTCTTCTATTTGTGCTGTTCCAACTCGTAAATTATGAATAACCCCTGTTTTACATGAAGGGCATGTTTGAGGTATTTGTTGAGTATATCCGCAATAATGACATTTTAAAGCAAGTGAATTTTTATGTAAACTCATAGATACTGAACAAAAAGGACATTCAACTGAACTTCCGCAACTTGTACAAACTTGGTATTTGTAATTTGCTCTTGTTGGTAAGAAAATTATTACTTGATGATTTTGCTCAATGGTGCTTTTTATTTTATTTACTATTTTAGGACTTAAGTTTGATGTACTATCATCATAATTAATACTTTTTTTAGTATCAAAGTATGTTTTACTTAATCTATAGTATGGAACTTTATGATAAGTATTTAAAGAAGGTGTAGCACTTCCAAGTATTGCTTGAATATCCAAAGTTTTAGAAATATATAATGCTAAATCTTTTGTGTTGTATCTTGGTTTACTATCACTTTTGTATGACTCATCATGCTCTTCATCAACAATAATCAAACTCAATTTATCCAAGGGTAAAAAAAGTGCTGATCTTGCTCCTGCCACTAATTTAACTTCACCTGATAAAACCCTTTTTATTATTTCATCTTTTCTTTTTTTTGTAATCTTAGAGTGCCAAATTGCAACCTTATCTTCAAAAACCTTTTCCAATCTTTTTTGCATCTGTGGAGTTAAAGAGATTTCAGGCATAAGTAAAATTGCTTGATTACCATTATTTAAGTGCTTTTCTATGGTTTTAATATATATTTCTGTTTTACCTGCACCTGTATTTGCAAAAAGTAGTGCTTGCTTATTTTTTAAGCAAAATTCATAAGCTTCTTCTTGCTCTTTTGATAACACAATATTTGATTCAAATTTTTCATTTTCTTCATTTTTTTCAATAGCTCTATCAAAGGGGATAAATAATGACAAGGCTTCCCCAAGTGAAGAGACATAATACATAGAAGTAAAAGAAGCTATTTTTAACATCTCATTGGAATAATATTGATTTGTTATTATTTCTATTGGGGTACATTTAAAAGTAGGTTTTTTAACCTCTTTTACTACAACAGCTTTTGATAGTACTTTTCTTCTTTGCAAAGAAACTTCAACTAAAGTTCCAATCTCTATTTTTTCATCACAACAATAAGTTAAATTATCTAAAGGGGATTTTAGAAGTGCTAATTCATAATAATAAGACATTACATTAATTCTTTACATAAATCATCTTTTTCATCACAAGAAAAAAGTGCTTCATTAATATCAAAAGTAAAATCCAATACCTTATCTTTTGAGAAATACACTTTATAATTAGTATCAGAAATTTTTATCCATTTACCAAATTCTTTTTTTTCTAAGGATGTTGATAAAATAACTTCATCAAGTAAAATATACTCATCATAACCTATAAAAAGTGACTCATCAACTCCATTTATAGATGCGTCATCTAATCGTTGTAAAATAAAATCAGAATTACCTAATAAAACTTGATTTGAATATACTTTATTAATAGCTTCATTGATAAGTGCAACTTCAGATTTTATTTTTAATTTGTTTGATTTTTCCAAGGAATAAAAAAATTTGTTTACAGCAAAAGAACCAATTAGCCCAACAATTAAAATAACAACTATAATCTCAAGTAAAGAAAAAGCTTTTTTCATCAAAGTTGGGGAAGTTTATTTGAGATTTCTTCAATCTCTTCTTTTAAAGTGTAATGTTCTTGTGCTTTACAAAGATAAGCATATAAAAGTTCTTTTGTGGTGTGAGATCTATCTGGTGATAAAAACTTGGTGAGTTCTTTTTCTAAATTTGGATCTACATTGATACTATATGCCATATTATCAATATGAAAGGTAAGTTTTTTATTCCCCATTTCTCGCCTTTGTCAAAGTAAGAGTGCTATCTATTTTTAAAAGCATATCTTGATTGTTTCTTATTAACTCATCATTTTTATTTTTTAACTTTTCTAACTCAATTGTTAAATACTGATTTTTTGATTTTAATAATTCATAATCTTGTAATAGTTTGTCTATTTGTATATTAAGCTTTTCTGTTATTTCCATGGTGAGATTTTATCCAAATTTTATAACTATTACAATAAATTGTGTATAATAATAAAGAAATCTCAAAGGTATAGCCATGAATATCAATCTAGTAAAATTTATAGTTCCTTGTATTGATTCAATTATTGCAAAAAATTTTTATAAAAGAATTTTTGGCTTTGGTTCAATAAAAGAAGAAGATAAAACAATAATTGTCAAAATAAATAATACATTAAAATTTAAACTTGAAGAGTGCGAAGATTATATAAACAATCACTATATTTTTGAAGTTGACGAAGAGTATTTTAAATTTATAATATCAAATATAAAAAAAGAAAAACTATACTTTGGTGATGATATTAATAACCTTGAAAATAAAAAAATAAAAAAAACCTCTACAAAAAATGAAATATATTTCATAGATCCAAATAGTCACCTATTTCAGATCTATTCAAAAATATCATTTAATCCTCAATAAACAATTTACCTTGTTCATAAAGTGAAGAGACAGCTTTACCCCAGTAAGAAAAATATTTTAAATCTTTTTCATTTATTTTAAAATTCTCAACAATTTTTTTTGTCAATTCATGTTCTTTAGTATCATACTTATCATCAATATGCACAAGTATCATAAGCTCTAATATAACTATTTTTTTACTTTTTGTAGATTTAAAAGAAGACAAAATTTCATCTAAATTAAAATCCTCTTCATTGAAAATAGTAGGCTTATCAATACCCATTTCTACGCAATATTCATCAATAACATCCTGCTCTTTATTTCCATAATCCCCATCAACTCTTGCCAAATGTTGAGCAAGTTGCAAAAAGGCAAACTTTTCTTTAGTTTGTAATTTCATTAATAACATATATTATTTTCCTATTTGTAATATGTAGCAGTTTACTATTTAAGTATTAATAAATAGTAAATAAAACTAAGCACCAAGGTACTTAGCTTTAATATCGTTAGATTTTAGTAGATCGGTTCCTGTACCTTCTAAAGCAATTTCTCCATTTTCTAATACATAACTATAATCAGAAATTTCTAAAGCTGCGTAGGCATTTTGTTCAACCAATAATATTGTAATACCCTCTTCTTTAAGTTTTAAAATTATCTCAAATAATTCTCCAATAATTTTAGGAGCAAGACCTAAAGAAGGTTCATCTAGCATAAGAAGTTTTGGAGAACTCATTAAAGCTCTAGCAATAGCAAGCATTTGTTGTTCTCCTCCACTCATAGTTCCACCTAATTGACCTTTTTTATCAATTAGTCTAGGAAATAATTTAAACATTCTTTCTTGATACTCTTCATAAAGTTCATCATTGTTAAAAGCACCCATTCTAAGGTTTTCTTCTATGGTTAAGTTTTGAAATACTCTTCTTCCTTCTGGAACTAAAGAGATACCCTCTTTTACTATTTTGTGAGTTTTATGTTGTGAGATATCTAAATCATTGAAAATAATTGTTCCACTTTTTTTAACATCATTTACTATTGATTGTAATGTTGAAGTTTTACCAGCTCCATTTGAACCAATTAAAGAGACAATATCTCCTGCTTTTATTTCAAAGTTGATTCCTTTTACAGCCCTTATCAATCCATAATAAACTTCTAAATTTTCTATTTTAAGCATGTTTGAAATCTCCTAAATAAGCCTTAATAACCTCTTCATCTTTGATAGCATCTTTTATATCACCCTCAAAAATTGTTTTACCATAATCAAGTACCATAACCCTATCACAGAGTTTATTTACAAATTTCATATCATGTTCAATCAATAAAATAGTTACATCAAACTCATCTCTAATCTTGAAAAAAAGCTCTGCTAATTCCGCTGTTTCATTTGGATTCATACCTGCTGCTGGTTCATCTAAAAGTAAAAGTTGAGGAGAAGCTGCAAGTGCTCTTGCAATCTCAACTTTTCTTTGTTGACCATAAGATAATGAAGTTGCAAGTTCATCAGCATATTCAGAGATACCTAAAACTTCCATAATCTCATAAGCTCTTTTTTTCACCCTATTTTCTTCTTTAAAAAATCTTGGTAATCTAAAAATAGCCTCTAAATATGTATATTCAGCTTGATAATCAAAACCAATAAGTATATTGTCTAAAACAGTCATTGACTTAAAAAGTCTAATATTTTGGAATGTTCTAGCTATTCCTCTATGTACTATCTTATGTGGTTTTATCCCATCAATTCTTTGTCCATGAAATTTTATAGAACCTTCTGTTGGCTCATAATTTCCTGTGATAATATTAAACATTGTAGTTTTACCTGCTCCATTTGGACCAATTAAACCGTAAATCTCATTTGCTTTTACGTGAAATGAGGTTTCATTGATAGCTACTACACCACCAAATTTTTTTGTTACGTTGCAAACTTCTAAAATCATTTGTTTGCCTTTTTCTTTTTAAATAAATCTTTTAACTCTTTTTTACCCATTAACCCTTCTCTTGCAAAAAGCATAACAACTATTAGAATTAAAGAGAATACAACCATTCTCATCCCTGGTAAACCTTCTGTTTCTATTCCCATAAAACTTATTGGTTCATCCAAAAATCTCATCCATTCTAATCCAGCCATTACAACAATAGTTCCTAAAATCGCACCCGTTGTACTTCCAAGTCCTCCAAGAACTATGATAATTAATAATTGGAATGTTAGGAAGAAAGTAAATAAATCTGGGCTGATTGAAGTTAATAAAGCAGCCAATAATCCACCACCTATTCCTTCAAAAAATGCTGAAGTTGTAAATGCTAAAGTTTTTATTTTAAACGTATTTACACCCATAGCAGTTGCTGCATCTTCATCATCACGTACAGCTTTCATCGCTCGACCAAACTTAGAATATATGATATTTAAGATAGCTAAAACAGCAATAATAGCAGCACCCATAGTCCAATATATATTTGAATTTTCTGGAATATCATTTATCCCCAATGAACCATTTGTAATTTCAGGAGAATTAATAGCTAATATTCTAATAATAAATCCAAAACCAAGTGTTACAATGGCAAGATAATCTCCTCTAACTCTAAATACTGGAAAAGATAAAGATAAAGCCAAAAGTGCTGAAATAACACCCGCTAAAAGTAGTGCCCAAATAAATTCACTTTGAAGTGCCAATATCCACTCTGCTGGATCTACAATATCATATTGATAAAGCATTGTTTTAGCATCAACAGTTAATATAGCAACTACATACGCCCCAATAGCTACAAATCCATTTGGCTCTAAAGAAAACTGACCAGTTACTCCATTAATTAAGTTATACGAAACTGCTAAAATAATAAATATAGCTACATTGTTAATAATTCTTATAGTATATTCATCAAAAGTGTTTTGTGCAAACCAAGTAAACCAAATAGCAGTTATGATTATTGAAAGATTGATTAATCTTTGTTTTGTAAATATTGAATTTTCTATCATAATTAAAACCTACTCTTTTCTAAATCTTCACCCATAATTCCAGTTGGTTTAAATAGTAATACCAAAATTAAAAAAACAAAAGCAAAGGCATCTTTATATCCACCCATTTCAGGGAAAAATGCAATTACAACAACCTCCGTAAAACCAATAATAAATCCACCTAAAACTGCACCTGTAACTGAACCAATTCCACCTACAACAGCAGCCGCAAAAGCTTTTAGTCCAACTAAGACTCCCATCATCGGCTCAACAGAAGGATAATTTATAGCCCAAAAAATACCACCAACAGCAGCAAGTGCAGAACCTAAAGCAAACACAATAGAAATAATCATATTTGCATCAATTCCCATAAGATTTACAGTTTTTATATCAAAAGATAAAGCTCTAATAGCCATACCATATTTTGTTTTATATAATACATATAAAATCCCTAAAAGTAAAACCAAAGTTACTCCAGGAACTGCAATTGATGAAACAGAAAATGTAATATTTGCTACATTAAATATTTGTTCCATATATTCAGGGACAGGAAAAGCTCGTGGAACTCCACCAGCAAAAACAGTAAAAGCATTTTCTAAAAAGAAAGAAATCCCAATCGCAGTAATAAGTAAAGATATTTTTGGAGCTTCACGTAGAGGTTTGTAAGCAATCTTATCCATAAATATACCAAATGATGCCGATATTGTAACAGCTAATAATACTGTTATAGGAAAGGGCAAGTTAAATACTTCCATTAGTGCATAACCCAAAAAAGCACCAACCATCATAATATCACCATGTGCAAAGTTTATAAGTCTTAAAACCCCATAAACCATCGTATAACCAATCGCAATCAATGCGTACATAGATCCTAAACTAAATCCATTTACCATTTGTTGCGTAAATATCACTAAATCCATTAATTCTCCCAAAATTTATTTTTAAATAAGTTTTGTCATAAAAAAAGAAACAAATCTTGCTTTTTTTATGACAAAAAAAAGTCTAGCAAAAAACTTTGCTAGACTTTTTGATAAAATAATTATGGATTTACTGTAGCTTTGAATCCAGCTTTTCCATTTTTAATCTCTTTGATAACTGCAGATCTTGTTGCATTACCTTCTTTGTTGATTGTAATTAAACCAGATACACCATCAAATTTAACTGTTTTTTTAATCTCTTTATTAATACAAATAGAATCTGAAGGATTTTCACATCTATTCATCGCATCAAGTAAAATATTATATGTATCTGCTCCAAGTGCTGTAAAAGAGTTAACTTCTTTTTTACCAGTCTCTTTTTCATGGAATGCTACGAAATCAGCAGAAGTTTTTGATGGAGGATTTGTATAATCAAAGAAGTCTGTAAACATATATCCCTCAACAGAGTCTCCACCTAAATCAATAAATGTTTGATTTGCAACACCATCTCCACTAAACATTGGTTTTTCTAAACCTAATTGTTTAGATTGTCTAGCAATCATAGAAGCTTCTGGGTGGTATAAAGGTAAGAACATAAAGTCTGGATTAACTTGTTTGATTTGAGAAACTACAGCTTTGAAATCTTTATCACCTGATGTAACTTTGATTTTTTTAACAATTTTTCCACCATTTTTCTTAAATGCACTTTCAAAAGCTTTTGCTAAACCTAAAGAATAAACTTGTGCTTGATCCACAACTACAACAGCAGTTTTATATCCTTGTGCAGTTGCATAGTTTGCAACAACTTCACCTTGAAAAGAGTCAGTAAAACAAACTCTATTTGCAAAAGTTCTGTTTGCAGTTAATTTATCATTTGTAGCAACTGAAGCAATAACTGGAATTTGTTTTTTATCAGCAATTGCAATAGTTTGTGCAGTATTTGTAGATGTTAATGCACCTAAAACAGCCACAACATTGTCAGAAGAAATTAATCTAGTTGTTGCAGTAGCAGTTTCAACTTTATCACCTTTGTTATCTACTAATACTATTTTAATAGTATCACCATTTTTTAATGTAGGTTGTAATTTGTTAGCTAATTCAATTCCTAAATTTGTAACTTGCCCATATGCTGCTAATGGTCCAGACATTGGCATTACAGCTCCGATTTTGATTTCTTTAGCAACTAAAACTGAACTACAAGCTAAAACTGCAGCTGCAGAAAGTCCTAAAATTTTTTTTGAGATATTCATAAATTTTACTCCTGTTTTTAATTTGGAGATATGATACAATATATTACTTTAAATATATAAATTATTACTAAACTAATTTTTATTTAAATCATTTCCAAAGACATCAAAAACATATCTTCACCATCAACTACTTTAGTACTATATGAACCACACTTTGGGCAAGAGAATTCATTTTTTTCTAAAGTTGATTGTTCTTTGCAATCAAGACATTCAATAATGACTTTTTGATAATTTATAATAAACTCACAACTATCACAGATAGTTTTTTCTTTAAAAGTATCAAAAGCAGTTTGAAGTAAATCAGGCTCCACACCACTTAAAGCTCCTATTTTTACTATTACTTTAGTAACCTTTGTAGCTTTATTTTCACGGGCATGTTCTTCACAACTTTCTAATAATGACTGTACAATTGAGTATTCGTGCATCTGTTTCCTTTTAAATATCCCATTGAAAGGGAATTTGTGCTTTTTAATTTCTTTTAACCATAAAGTTTTATTTAACAAATTCTTGGAAGTAATTCACCTGTTGGAACATCTAAAAATCTTTTTGTCCCCCATTGGCTATGTATTACAACTTTTTGTTCATACTCTTGTGTAACTTTTCCTATGATACTTGCATTTTTTGCTTCTTCAAAAGTCTGTAATACTTCAAGGGCTTTTTGTGCATCATCTTTTGCAATAGCCAAAACAAAAGTACCTTCATTTGCTAAACTTAAAGCTTCAAAACCAAGTAATTCACAGATACCATTTACTTCATCACAAACAGGTATTTTCTCTTCTTCTATTTCAATACATACATTTGACTGTTTTGACCACTCATTTAAAACAGCACTAACTCCTCCACGTGTAGCATCACGTAATGCAGTTATTTTTACCCCTGAATCAATCAAAGCTTTTACTTGTGGATATAAAGAGTTACAATCACTTTTTAAAGATGAAGTTAAATCCATACCTTCTCGTGCTGCAAATATAGTAGCTCCATGTGCTCCAATATCTCTACTTACAAGTATCAAATCATCCATACTAATAGAGTTTGAACTAATACCTTTATATAAAATCTCTCCAATACCCGTAGTGTTTATAAATATCTTATCAACAGCACCTTTAGGCACAACCTTAGTATCTCCACTTACCACAATAGCACCATTTTTTTCTAATTCAGATTTCATACTTGAAACAATCTTTTCCAAATCACTAACAGAAAAACCCTCTTCAATAATCACAGAACAAGTAAGATACTTAGGCTTAGCACCCATCATTGCTAAATCATTGCAAGTACCACAAATAGCAAGTTTACCAATATCTGCACCATTAAAGAATATAGGACTTACTGTAAAACTATCAGTAGAAAAAGCTAAGGTTCCATCTTGAATAACCGCAGCATCTTCACTCTTACTTAAAATATCATTTTTAAAAGCCCCATAAAAAACTTGCGTTATAAGCTCATTATTTTCCTGCCCACCGTTACCATGAGCTAGTGTTATTGTTTTCATTTATTATCATCCTCATAAAGTATATTCATAATTAGTTTTATAATAATGTCTTTTTGTTCTGGTTTACTTGTAGCTACTAAAAGTGCTAAAGAAGCTAAAGCATTATCATTTATCTTTAATTCTCCATTTGATTTATATAAAGAGTTGTTTTTAGATAAAAACAGTATAAAAAGATATGCACCTATTCTTTTATTTCCATCATTAAAAGGATGTCCTTTTATGACATAATAAAGTAGATTTGAAGCTTTTTGTTCTATTGATGGTAGAAGCTCAACTCCACCAAATGTTTGATAAATACTTAAAAGATTACCCTCAAACTCATTTGCTTTTTCTTTTCCAAAAAGCTCTGTAGCTTCGCCCTTACCTATTAAAGCTTTTTTAAACTCTTCTATCGCTTTTTTTGATTCATCATAGTCTAATATAAATTTTTGTTCTTTGATATTTATAACTTCTTGCAAAGTTTGTTCATCATACCCTTGAAGTAACGCCCAACTTTTTGCATAATTTGATATAATCTCTACAAACCCTTTAGATACATCACTATTTAATTCTTTTGTCTCTATGCTATTTTTTATAAGTGCTAAAGTTTGGTTAAGTTCATCTAATTTTTGCTGTTGTAGCCTATCTTTATTTATGACATACCCATCTATTAAATACTGTTTTAATACTTTTGTAGCCCATTGTCTGAATTTGGTAGCCTTTTTAGAATTTATTCTATAACCTAAAGAAATAATCATATCAAGATTGTAGTATTCTACAATATAAGTTTTGCCATCACTTGCAGTTGTTGCATTTTTTACAACAACTGAATTTTGCTCCAACTCTTCATCTTTAAAAATATTTTTAATATGTCTTGAAACAACTGACTTATCTCTGTCAAATAGTTCACATAATTGTTTTTGAGATAACCATAAAGTATCATTCTCAACTTTAGTTGATAATTCAACATTTCCATCTTCATAGATTACTATTTCATTCATCTTCTTTTAATCCTAATATTTCTATTGCTTCTTTATAATTATCTTCATCCCCATAAAAATACTCTTCTAAAAGTGGTTTTATTTTATATTTTTTAACAAATTCTAACTCTTTTTCATTTTCTATATCCATAAAATAACTATGCCCCAACTGATAATCTTCATTGATAGTTTTAGAGATATGTTCATTTAGTTTTTTAAATAACTCTTCAGCAATTTTAGGAACTAAATCAATATTTGGTTTCATCTTTAAAAATGTAAATCTTCTTCTAAGTGCTATATCTATTGTGGCTATTGATTTATCGGTTGAGTTCATAGTCGCTATGATATAAAGATTGGAAGGTATTTTAAACTTCTCTTTTGAATATGGAAGAGTTACTTCATAGTTATCTCTTTTATCCTCTTCTATAAGTGTAATTAGTTCTCCAAAGATTTTGGAAATATTTCCTCGATTTATTTCATCTATTACAATATAGAAGTTTTTTTGTTCTGTTCTATGTATTTCATCTTCACTGATTTTTATATTTTTTGTATTCAAAATAATTTCATTAAAAACTTTAAAATAATAAGTTGCATGTTGATTTGCTAAAGCATTTATTGTTTCAAGTCTCTTTACATCTTGCCGTGAAGATACTTTATTTTTTTCAAATTCAAATAAATCCTCAAACTTCATTCTCAAATCATATTTATAAGTTGGATTTTCTCTTCTAATGTTATATCTAAAAGCATCACTATCAATGCTATTTATATATGCTGAATCTGTTATTTGATAATAACCATTTTTTTCTATTTCATTTTCTAATTTTTCAATAAAACTATCTAATTTTTGTTGGAATGTAATTTCTTCTTTTAATTCAATATTCTCTTTTTTAGATTCTTCTAAATTTTCTCTTGCTTTATCTGATATTCTTTTAAAAATACCACCTTTTTTATCAAGTTCAATTTCTCCATTTTCATTTGGTCTAAATCCTTCAATAAAATCCTCATAAGAATAACTTTGATGAAAAGTTATAAACTCTATCCTTTTATCTTTTTTTATATCTTCAAAAATAGAATCATCAAAGTTATCAGTAGTTTCATTTTTTGAGATAGTATCAAAAATAGTTTTTTCATCACTTCCATTTTCTATCATAGTGATAAGTCTTTTATAATTATGAGTTTTACCAACTCCTGGTGCACCATATAGCATTATATTTTTTGTTTTTATTTGATTTTCCATATTTTTATCTTTCATATCTAAAATTGAGGTAACATATTCGTATAGTGGTTTATTATTATTTAAAATATAATTTATAGTTCCTGATTTCAAACCATTTTTTTGAAGATATAAACGAGATAATTTATAAGACTGTTTAGTATCAAGTTTTTTTATTAATTCTAAATCAATAGTATCATCTTCAACTTTTTTAACTTTCATTATGTATTGAATTTGTCCTACATTTCCAGTAATATATATTAATACTATTTGCCCTATATCAACATTAATACTTTTATTCCAACCATTATAATATCTATCTTTATCAATTTGAGGTCTTACATCTCCCCATCTGCCATTTGGGTTATGTGTCATTACAATAATAGGTAAAATATTTTTATTATCATTTTGACTAAATATATAATTTGAAATAGGGATTACATAAGATTTATCTGCATGATGAGTTGTATTTTTATCAATATAATAATCCAAAATTCTATCTATTGATTCAGAAAAGTTTTGATTGCCTTCTTTTGGTTTAACATATATTGAATTCTCTCTATTTTTCTTATAAATTATAAATTCTTTACCTCTTGATGTATATAATTTAATACAATTATTCTCATATATATCATTATCATTTTGTAATAAAGTGCTTTTTATAAAATTTTCAACTATGACTTTTGCTTCTTCTCTATCCACTAATAATCTCCTTAAGTTTATTATTAATATTATTTAAATAACTTTCATAATTCCCATCAAAATCCAAATCAATACTTTTTATTTTCAACTTAACTTGTCTTTCATTATCCCCTAAGATTATCTCTTTATCTATATCATCCAAATGTTTTGGATATAAAAGCATCGTAGTTTCAATATTTTCAAAATTGTTTCCGTAAACATACATTTGGTATCTATCATCTCTTGAAGCTATTTTATCTTTATCTATGATTTTGTATTTACAATCAATTATAAGATTTTTGCTATTTATTATAATATCAGGTTTTAAATATAACTCTCCAAATTTTCTACTTTTTTTTGGTATCTTCACATCTTCAAATTGTTCTTTAATCATCCTAGCTATAAACTTTTCAAACAAACTATTCATATCAAAAAGAAAAGCAAACGATTTTTTACCTTGATTAAATAAGGGTATAGTTTTTTGTAAAAGTAAAAGAGCTACTTCATAGCTTGTTTTATATCTTTGATTTAGTCTATTAAAATGGATGTTTAGTTTATTTATATCTATTTGAGTAAATTCTACTTCATCTAGTATTAGTTCACATTGTTTTAGAAGTTTTTTATCTTTTACAAACTTTTGCAAAGTTTTCACTACATATAAAAAAAACTGATTTAGAGTATTGTTTGGGCTAAACTCATCGTACTCGCAGTAGATTTTATTTTTAGTAAAGTTGTATTTTAGATTTTCATTTATTAGGTATTTGCCTTTTAAAACAGGAAGATTATCTTGAAGAGTAATGTACTCTTTATAAATACCTTTTTTTAGTTCATTTAAAAGTCCACTTGTAAACATTTGAATAAATACTTCTAAGATATTATTTGATTTGAGATTATCTCTTGAAGCTATATTTTCATTGAAAAGCTTTATATCATAAGCATACATCAACATATAAATAAATATATTTAGATTTTGTTCATCATCACGATTTGCTATTTTGGGTAAGATATAATAGTCAGCATTGTTAAAATTTAATATTCCACAATATTGAGATGTTTTTACTTTTCTCCAATCTTCAGTAAAATATTTATGAAGTTCAGGAGTGTTTATTATATGATCTGCTAAAGCACCTTTAACTTCTGTATATTCATAAATAGTGTTACTCAATATCTCTTACCCTTAAAAAACTAGCGAATTTCGGTTTACCAGTTTTTGTAAAACCATAATATTTAAAAGTGATCACTTCACCTATTTTTGGCGGATTTTGCTTTTGTTTTTCACTAAATCCTCCGCCAAGATTAAAATTTGTACCATCTTCAAGTTTTACTTTTAGGCTTTTGAAACTTCCATCTCTTTTATAATTGTACCCAAGGACAACTCCCTCCATATCTAAAAACTTTTTTACTTTTAAAATATAAGGACTTCTTCCAGTATGATACTTTTTTGAAGCATCTTTTACTATAACACCTTCACCTTTTAAGTCAACTACTTCATCTAAAAACTCTAAAAGATGTTCTTCCCCTTCACATCTTATCTGTTTTATAATAGTCACATTTTTATTTTGGTGTTTAAGAAACCAGACTTTTGCCTTATCAAGTCTAGCTAAAAAATCACCTTTAGCATTTGGTACTTCAAAGATATTGTAAGTTATTTCACTCCATTTGTTTGATGGCTCTTTATCTAAAACTATCGCTTGGATATTTTCAAAATCATCCCTTTTACTCCAAAGTTCACCATCAAGAGCAAAAGGTGGAAAATCTTTTGTAAACTCTTTAGGAGTTTTTATAAGATTTCCATTTTTAGTGTAGAGGTTTTTACCATCCCAATATCCTCTTATCCCATCAAGCTTTTCACTCATATACCAGCCTATTATATTTTGGTCATTATATATTTTTGGCTTTTGAATATCAAAAGCTAGAAGGGAAAATATAAAAAGGAAGAGAGAAGTAAATATCTTCATAACTACACTATATTTAACTTTTCAATAAATTTTGCAGTAGTTAAAAGCTCTATATCATCACTTATAAACTCTTTGTCATTTGATATAATTAAATCACATCCCTCTTTTTTTGCAAGTATATATTGAATCGTATCTTCTAAATCTTTATATTTTGGATTTGTTTTCATTAATTCACAAGTTTGTTTTACTTCTTGATTGGAAAACTCAATAATTTTACAAAAATCATTTATCTCATCTATTTTATATAAAGCATTTAATTTATCATTTTTTGAAAGAATATAATAAATAGTAGTAATAAGATCACAACTTGTATAAATCTCTACCTCATTAATCAATAAATAAGAGATTATTTTAAAGCTTTCTTCATAAGATACTCTTTTTTTATCATTTACATCAATAAAAATATTTGCATCTAAAAAAACTTTTTTATACATATTTTTCATTCATACTTGCTTTTATTTTTTGAATAGTTAAATCTCCAAAAAGACCTGTACCACTACCTGCAAAAGAATAAAAAGCTTTAAGTTTATCTTCTTTACTCACTTCACTATATTTTTTTTCCACAAGTTCTTCCATAACCTTTGTCATAGATTTACCCTCGCGTTTTGCAATCTCTTCAAGGTGCTGGGCTACTTCTTTTTTAAATACAAAATTTTTTCTAATATCATTTGAACTCATTACATATCCTTTTACATAAAATTATTACATAATTATACTACATAATATATTTTATGTCTAGTATTAATAATCTATTTACACTATAGTAGATTTCCATATTTGTAATACGCCGCACATGCCCCTTCACTTGACACCATACAAGACCCTAAGGGGCTACTTGGCTTACATGCTGTTCCAAATACTTTACAATCCTTTGGATTTGCCTTACCTTTTAATATCTCCCCACAAATACATAGTTTATGGTCATCTATCTCTTTATTTGGTAATATACTCTCATATATTTTTTCAGCATTTAGATAATCATATTGTTCTTTTAATTGTAAGGCACTATTTGGGATATCTCCGATACCTCTCCATCTAAAGTGACTTCTTCTTTCAAAGAATTTATCATTTAACTCTTGGGCTTTTAGATTTCCCTCATAGGATACAAGTCTTTTATACTCTATTTCTAACTCACATCTATTTTCTATAAATTGTTTAACTAACATAGAGATTGATTGCATAACATCAACTGGCTCAAAACCAGATACTACCACTGGCTTTTTATAATTCCTTGGAAACTCTTCATAAATCTTACTTCCAGTTATAACACTCACATGAGAAGGTCCTATAAAAGCATCTATGTTATTTGTATCATCATCTAGTATTACACGCATTGGTTCAGGTACTGTTATATGGTTGATATGAAATAAAATATTTTTTATATCTTCTGTTATTACATGGTTTATCAAAGCACTTGTCATAGGCGTAGTTGTTTCAAAACCTATGGCAAAAAAGATTATCTTTTTATTTGGATTTTCATTTGCAATTTTTATACACTCCAAAGGAGAATATACAAACCTAACATCAGCACCTTTACTTCTTGCATCTTGTAAGTTACCATTACTTCCTGGTACCTTTATCATATCACCTAAAGTTACAAGTATCACATCTTCTTGCATACTTAAAATATAAGCATGGTCGATTCTCTCTTTTGGCATAACACAAACAGGACAACCAGGACCGTGTATAAATTTGATATTGGAAGGGAGTAATTGAAGTAATCCATACTTCATGATAGTGTGGGTATGTCCCCCACAAACTTCCATGATATTTATTGATTTAAGTAATTTTTTCGCATCTTCTTCTATTATTTTTTGAAAAGCTTTGATAGTTTTAGCATCCCTAAAACCATCATATAAATCTTTTAGTTGTAGTTCACCCATAACACTACCTAGTAAGACTTATCAGCTTCTAATATCGCCTCTTTTCTCTCTAATTCATCCATTTTGTCTATTATCTCTTTATAAACTTTCAATGACTCTAGGGCATCTTCTTCATCAATTTTATTCATAGCAAAACCAATATGAATAAGTACATAATCACCCACAACTACATCTTGGTCAATTAAATCTAAACTAGCACTTCGCTCAACACCCATTGTATCAACAATACAAGTGTTCATCTCAGTATTTATACTTTTTATTTTTGAAGGGATTGATAAACACATACTATGACCTCATACTTCTTTTAAAATTAACCCAATCAATTACTTTTTTGATTGATTTTTCATCTTTTGTTGATACTTCTATAATATCCACACTTGGGTTTAGTTTTCTTGCAGCTTCTTTTTCTTTTTGGATATCATAATCAAAATATGGCAATAAATCTGTTTTTGTAATTAAAATCAAATCTGCACATCTAAACATCACGGGATATTTTTCTATTTTATCTTCACCTTCTGGAACTGAAACCAAAACGATATTTAAGTGAGTTCCCACATCATATGAAGCTGGACATACTAGATTTCCTACATTTTCCACAAAACATACATCAATATCTTCTAAAGAGATATCATGCAAACCTTTATGTACCATAAAAGCATCTAAGTGACAAGCACTTCCTGTTTGTATTTGTACTGCTTTTATTCCCTTAGCACTTAGTCTATCTGCATCCCTAGAAGTTTCTAAATCACCTTCTACAACAGCAAACTTGAAATCTACAAGATTGGCAAAACTCTCTAAAAGTGTTGTTTTTCCACTTCCTGGACTTGACATAAGATTTATACCAAGAACACCATTTTTTTCAAAGTGTGCTCTGTTATGTTCTGCTTCATGGTCATTTTTATCAAGTATTTTTTTTATGACTGATATTGTTTTTGCATCGTTTAGCTGTGGGTTATGATGTAGTGTTTCATGGGCAGCTTGATGGCTATGACTTTCATGGGAATGAGAGTGATTATGTTCATGGTCATGATGATGGTGATGGTCTGTTATGCTACAACCGCAATCTTTACACATAAGTTTTCCTTTTAAAATGTCTTATTTTAAAAGGAAATTTTTATTAAATATCCCATTAAAAAAGACTTTTTTAATTTTATGAATAGTTATTCATTTGAGAAAGTTTAATGAAACTAATCTAAAAGAAAACTAAAATATGGATTTCTTGTGTAATTTTAGAACAAGTTTAGATAAAAAGGAGTTCTATTTATACAAAACTAGCTGATGTCTCTTTTAAAATATTATTTACATCTAGTGATTCACCATTGTATTTAACTAATTTAATACCTTGTGAAGTAAAAGATTTAGCAGTATTTTTACAAGCTTTTTTTACAACTATATAATTACAATCACTCAATGCTACACCCATTTTATTGTGTTGAGCAATATGTTCTTCGTCATCGTGTGAGTGATTACATTCATGTTCTTCTTCCGCATGGTCGTGGTCTAGGTCAGTTCTAGGATTTTGAATGATAGAATTTAGTTTGAAAGAACGGAACATCCCTGTTCCACTTTGTTCAAATATAGCAAACTTAGGAGTATGTCCAGCATTGCTAAAAAAGGTTAAATTTTCATCTTTTACGGGAATAGCTATTTTCATTTTTTTGCCTTATTTTATTATATTTTTAGTATATGCAATTATTACTCCATAACTATTAAGAAAAGGTTATAAATTTATTATAATCTTTCTAAACTATTATTATCTAATTTATATATTGTAGGAGTAAGACTATCTATAAAACTTTTATGGTGAGATACTATTATCATAGATTTTTTTATACTATTTAAAATATTTACAATCTTTTTTTCTGATTCTTCATCTAAAGCATTTGTAGGTTCATCTAGTAATATTATTTTTGGCTTTAAAATAAGTAATCCCGCAAGGGCAACTATTTTTTGTTCACCTCCACTTAAATCAAATATTACCCTATGTTTTAAGTGTTTTATTTTTAACTCTTCTAAAATCTCATCTGCTTTTAATAAAGCATCTTCTTTATTCTCTCCCCTTGCTCTTAACGAAAAGATAACATCTTCAATAACAGTTGGGCATAGGAAGTGATTAGATACATCTTGAGGCAAATATGCTATGTCATTTCTATATTTTTTAAAATCTTTTAAATTGAAAATTTTATTATGAAATATTTCAACATATCCATTACTAGGTGTTATAAGTCCCGCAATGATTTTTAAAAGTGTACTTTTACCAGATCCATTTGAACCTATTATTGCTATTTTTTCTTCATGTCCAAGATTTAAATTTATATCATTGAATAAATCTTTTTTATTATGTTTGTAAGATACACCTCGTAGATTAACTGAACAACTCATAAAATACCTTTATATAAATTATAACTATCAAAACAAATAATAATATCTCATATGTAGCTATTTTATCTGATTTTATAAAGAAAATTCTATTTTCAAAACCCCTTGCAATCATACTGCATCGCATGTCTTCTGATTTTTTGATTGCTTTTATAAATATCATTGCAAAAATATTTCCATATGTTTGATAAGTAAATAATGAAGTTCTACTTCTAAAACCCCTTGATTTTAGACTATTTTTAGTCTCTTTAAAATTTAACATTAGATGTTCTATTAGTGAAATAGTAAAATAAAACACACTTACAAATTTTGCTGGAAAATTCAAACTATCAAATCCTCTTACGATATCATATCCCCTTGATTTGTAAAACAGAGTTATATTAAATAGTAAGATTAAATTTGTTCTAAAAAATAGTTCAATAGCCTCATTTTTATTTTGGAAAAATACAAATAAAACTAATATAAAAATAAAAAAATTTAAAAAAAAGAGTTTTTTTAATATCTTTTTTAGATTATCTTTTTCAAAAAAAAGCACCATAAAAATAGCTAATAAAAAAATATAATCCAAAGTAAAAAATGCTACAACTATAGAAAATAGTAGTGAATTTATTAAATGTAAAGACTCTTTGTTCACTTTTTAAATCTTTTTAAAAGAAAAAATATTAAAGCAATTAGAGCCAAACCAATAAATATATCTAAATATTTTTTCTCTTCTTCATTTTTTAAGTGGGTTTTTAAATCTTCATTTTTTATATGCTCTAAAGATAAACTCTCTTTTGCTATATGCCCACCACTAGCGTCAACTATTATATCAATATCTTTATACTTAGATGTAAAGAAATATTTTCCTTCCTCATTTAAAACATCTTCTAAGATAACTTTTTTATTATTTTCAACTATTAACCTACAGTTTTTACATGGAGCACCACTTGCAAAATATGAGTATATCTCAATTTTATCCTTTTCATTTGTAATAAAAAGGTTAACCTTGTGTGCGTAAGAAAAACTACATAATAAAAACAAAAAAATAAAATATTTCAAATCAAACCTTTAATATCTTTGGATAAACTTTTTTTATAAATAGAAGTAAAAACATACTAACAATTCCTTCTATTATCATAGTTATAATATTTACAGAAAATATCGTATATGCTGCATAACTGTACTCTTCTTTTGAAAAATATAAAATCAAAGTAAGAAATAATGTAGCAAAAAATGTACCAATAAATCCTACTAAAAAGAATTTTATTTTATCATTTAGCTTTTTAAATAAATCAAAATTATATAAATAATAAACAATAATTGCAGGTGTTGCCATAATAAAAAGATTTACACCCAAAGAAGCAACTCCTCCATAACCTAAAAGTAAAGCTTGTAAAAGTAGTGCAATAAAAATAGAGACAAAACTACTCCAGCCAATCAAAATACCAATGACACCTAAAAGTATCAAATGAATCTGTGTGATTCCAAAGGGTATATGGATAAATGAAGCGATAAAAAACATAGCACTAGCAACTGCAGTTAAAGTTATCTCTTCATTTTTAAGCTCTTTAATTGCTTTAATTAATGCGATTAAAGATAGTGTTGATACAGCTATTGTAATAACAGGAGTTAGTACACCATCAGCTATATGCATATTAGTAAGCTTTTACCCAAATTAGTGCACCATTTTCTACAGGATATGATTTTCCATCTTTATATTTTAACTCACCCTCTTCTATTAGTGCTGCAAATCCCCACCAACCTTTGTGGTTCATAACAAAGGAAAATACTCCATTATCATCTGTTTTAACAACTTGTGTTACATGGGCATCACTTGGAGCTTTTAGTCCAAATTCATTGTATAGTTCAACTTCCACTTCAACATTTGCTGCAGCTTTTCCATTGTGTAAAACTTTCCCTTGAAATAAGTTTCCACTATAAAATCCAAAAGGTTTTGTCATTGGTATAATTTCATATTTTAAACCAATTGGCTCATCCCATCCATCTTCTAGTCCAAAAGAACTAATGATAAGTTTTGGTACATGGGATATAAACTTCTCTTCTGCTGGCTCGAAATAAGGCTGTGGCTGTACAAAAAACTTATATACTCCTGGCATATTTATTTTATAATCAGCCAGCCAAGATTTATGCTCTAACTTTTTTGTTTCTTTTAATTCAATACTATTTTTTGTACTATTTAAATATAATTTTGGCTTTTCCATTGTCATTCCACTTTGCTCAAAGGGATGAATAAATGAAATGTCAAATTTTATATTTGATTCATTTTTATTAGATACATTGTCACTATTTGATAAAAAGGTCAAAAAGTGTGCATTTGCATATAAACTAAAGGCAACTACAATAAATAAAATTTTTTTCATTTTAATTTCCTATTCAAAATTTTGAAAATTATATATCTTGTGTTGTTATAGTATAATAAATTTTTATATCATCTTATGTATTTTTAGAACAAAAAATATACAGTTTTAAATATCAAAAAAATAATGGTACAATTTCACAAATGAAAAATATACCTAAACTTGTACTTTTAACACTACTTTTACTTGCCATGACAACTATGATGTCAAATGTTGCAATAGTAACATCACTACCACATCTAAAAGAGTATTTTACACAGGTAAATAATATAGAGTTTTATTCAAGATTGATGCTAACTTTACCATCCTTTGTTATAGCATTACTTGCACCTTTTTTGGGACATTTTGTTTTTAGATTTGGTAAAAAAAGATCAGCACTTATTGCACTTTTTTTCTTTTCACTTTTTGGAACTGCAGGTTTATACCTTGATAGCATGGAAACACTTTTAGCTTCAAGGGCACTGTTTGGTTTAAGCGTTGCTACATTGATGATAGTTTCTACTTCGTTGATTGGTGATTATTTTAAAGAAGAAGAAAGACATAAATTTATGGGCTACCAAAGTGCTTTTATGGCAATTGGTGGTGTATTTTTTGTCATTGGCGGTGGTATTTTATCTGATATAAATTGGAGATTGCCATTTGGTATATATTTTATAGGTTTGATTTTATTACCTTTAGTTTATATAAACCTAAAAGAAGTTGTAATAGAAGAGACTAAAGAAGAGGAGTCAATCCACTTAGGTAAAAATATTTTAATAGTATATTTCCTTGCTTTTTTTTATATGTTAGTATTTTTTATTTTACCCACACAAATACCTTTTTTATTGTTAGAAAAATTTAAAACTACTGGCTCTTTTGCAGGAGTTATAATCTCAGTTGCATTTTTTTGCAATGCCTTAGGTGCCATTGCTTTTTCAAAACTAAAACCAAAATTTTCCTATGCAACCATTTATATATCATCACTAGGACTAATAGCTTTAGGTTTTACAATTGTTGGACTTATAAATAATGTTTTCTTCTTTTTTATCACAAGTCCTATTTTAGGTTTTTCTGGTGGTGTTATGATGACAAATGTAACTGCATGGATGTTGAGTAAAACTACCTTCAAAAAAAGAGTAAAAAGCTCTGGATATTTTACTTCATGCCTTTTTTTAGGGCAGTTTTCTTCACCAATTATATTTCATCCACTAATCAATATATTTGAAATACAAGATTTCTTTTTAGTAATAGGATTAGGGTTACTTACAATAACTACCATTGCTGTTATATCTAAAAAATTTATATTGAAATAATATTTTTTATAGTTCTTTTTCTTCACTTAAATATAACTTTAGATATAATTTTTTATGAATATAACAATCTGTCCATTTTGTAATCATGATTCTTTTTATAATTTACAAGATAATTATAAAAAATGTAAATCATGTAAAACTAAATTTTCAATGACAAAATTAGAAACTGATTTAAAAATAATAAACTATTTTTGTAATAATATTAATGCAAATAAAACTGCAAAAATATTGAACCTAAACTATAGAACAGTACAAAATAGGTATATGCTTTTTAGAAAACTTATCGCAAGTTTTTTAGAGGAGGTATATAATAGTAGTGTTAAAGATAATAGTTCATACCAAGAGTACTATTATTTTACTCAAAACAATCAAAATAAAAAAACTCGTTCATTATTTGATGCTATAAATATCATTGGTTTTTATTCTAGTAAAAAAATATATACACTTCTTATGCCAAAGCTACCTAAATATAGTGCACAAACAAGTACAAAAGATTATGAATACTATTTAAAATGGCATAAACTTTATTCGATAAATTCATATAAAACACCATTAGGTATTTTTTGGAAATATTTAGAAGAAAATCTAAAAAAATATAAAGGGGTAGATGAGAAAAATTTCTTTTATTATTTAAAGGAGTGTGAATTTAAATTTAATTATTTACAAAATATACAAATAGAGATTTTAAAAAATCTCTACTTTAATAAAAATGGCATATCCCTTTGAAGTGATTTTAGTAAATCTTCATTTAAAAATAATTTTGCAAATTCCTCTTTACTTTTAAATGCTTGAACACAAACATATCTATTTCTTTTTATAAGTTCTAAAGGCTCATCTATAAAGTTTTTATACTCTAGATTATTTTGATAATAATCATACATCATTTTTAAATCTTCTTCCATAACACTATCTTTTAACATTACTACATTATCTTCTAAAAACTCTATAACATTTTCTTCATCATCTTTAAGATGACAAAAAGCTTCAACAACATCTATAAATCTCATATCAAATTTAAAACCTTGTAGTAATAGCTCTTTTAATTGTTCTATTTTGTTGTTTTGAAAATAGTATTGCATAAGAAGAGTTAAATAGTGTTCTTTAACATCACTATCATATTCACTTAAATTTTCTTCTACTTTTTCTAAATCAAAAATTATATTTTCATTTATATTTTTTTCATGTATTATTGCGCATTGAGCAATTACTTCATGTAATCTATCATCCATAAAAAGTCCTACTTATACTTAAATTTAAAGATAGATTATAGTAAATATTATTAATTTATTGTTAAATCAAAGTGGTTAATATTACACACTTAAAAAAGGATTTATATGTTTAAAACTGCTTTAAATAGATTTAGAATAATTTCATATATCGAAGGTTTATCTTATTTGACACTTTTATTTATTGCAATGCCAATAAAGTATATAGGTGAAAACCCATACCCTGTAAAAGTTATAGGTATGACACATGGTGTTTTATTTATTTTGTTTATGATTTTTTTATTTGAAACAATGAGAAAATATAATTGGGAAAATAGATTTAGTCTTAAACTATTTGTTTATTCTATTGTTCCTTTTGGTTCATTTATTATAGAAAAAAGAGTAAAAAAACTAATTTAGATTAATAGGAAGTATTAATCTAAATATTGCACCTTTTTGGGTTTTATTTTCATAATCATAGGTGGTATTAACTGCTGTAATAGAACCTTTTAAATGTAACTCAACTAAGAGTTTACTCATATTTAAACCTATTCCTGTCCCATGGTATTGTTTTTTAGTGGTAAAATAAGCTTCAAAAATTTTATTTATAATCTTTTCTTCTACTCCTCCACCATTATCTTTTATCTCGATTATTAAATTATCATCACTTTTATAAGCATCTATAAATAAATATTTTATTCCTTCTTTTACATTTTCATCTAAAGCATCTTTGGCATTTGTAAATATATTTAAAAAGACTTGGATTAAGTCATTTTCACTAGATTTAAACTCTATATTTTCTATATTTTTAATAATTACAAAATTATCTTTTAAATACCTTGAGCCAGCTAATAAAAGTGCCTTATCTATAATATCTTCAATATTAACAAGCTTTAATTCTTTTTCCATATTAAAAAAACTTCTAAAATCATCTATTGTGTTAGATAAATATTTAGCTGTACTTAGTATATGTTCTAATGTTTCATTTAACTCTTCATTACTTAAAGTTGACATCTCTTTTTTAAGCTGAATACCACTTGCAGCAACTGATATATTTGATAAAGGCTGTCTCCATTGATGTGCAATATTTTCTATCATTTCTCCCATGGAAGCCATTTTTGATTGTTTTAAAAGAATTTTATTTTTCTCTTCATTTTTTTCTATCTCTTCTCTTACTTTATTATTTAAATCAATATTTAATTTTTTCAAAAGAGATTGTCGATAAATCAATGCAATTAAAAATAGCACAATAAACATTATTAGTGAAAGTTTAATAATATAATTATAATCTAAGCCTTTTTGATAATTTACTGAAATCCATTTATTAAGTATCTCTTGCTTTTGAGATTCTGGAATAGTATCTAGAACTTTGTCAAATATATCTCTTAATATAGGTTCATCATTTCTAATACCAACACTTAAATTTGATTGTTCATCCAATCTTCCAGTGATTTTTAATTCTCCAATATACCCCTTTTGAATTGCATATGCTAATGTTGGGACAGTATCTATTAAACCAAAAACTTTACCTTTTTTTACTAATTCTATACCTTCATCAATATTATTTACTTCAACAAACTTTATAAATGGATATTTTTTTCTCATTAATTCCGAATAAGCATAATCTTTTATTACTGCAAATTTTTCATTTTTAACTTGTAAAATATTATCAACAAAAGGTTTGTCAATCACAGAAACCATAGCCAAGGAAGAGTTTATAAAAGATTTTGTAAAGACTAAATATTCACGTCTTTTTAATGTATCTATTGCAGTTGATACAATATCACATTTTCTTTTTTTAGCATATTCAAGAGTCTGAGACCAACTATTAGTTGGAATTAACTTAATTTTAACATCAATTACATTTTCAATAAAATGTATATACTCTGCAACTATTCCAATATGTTTATTATTTTCTATTTTTTCATAGGGCAACCAATTAGGCTCAACACACATCGTAATAAATTTTTTATCTTTTAAATATATTTGCTCATCTTTTGTTAAAAGGGAGTCTATATTATCATTTGAATATATAAACTCTTTTAAATCTATATCATTGTTAATATATCTTAGAAGTTTATATGTATTGATTATTGAATTGATTTTTTCACTTGAAACTGTTCCAATATTTCCATCTTTATCATAAACAAGTTTTTTCATTTCATTGGCTTCAAATATCAAACTTTTTAAATCTTTATTTTGTGAATTATATTTTTTGTAAATAAGTTTTGCTGTTTCTTCTATGTTATTAAAAGCATATTCCCAACCTTTTATAGTCGCATCATAAAAATCTTTTACCAATTTAGGGTCTTTATTTAAAAGTTCTTTAGAAGTAAATATAAGCTCTTCATAAAAGTCAAATCCATAATCTTTTGGATGAAATATTATGGATTCATAACCTTTTTCTTTTAAAAGAAAGGGCTCATTTGTAACATATCCAAGCATCAAATCTGTTTTTTTATCTATTAAATCATACACATTATAACTATGGTCAATTATGTTTAAGTCATCTAAAGAGATATCATTTACTTTTAGCATTGACTGCAAGGTAGCAAACATTTCTTGCTCATTTGTAAGCATTACTTTTTTATTTTTAATGTCTTTTATTGTTTTAATATTTGAATTTTTTAGTGCAATAAGAACTAAAGGAGATGATTGAAAAATTGTTCCAAGTAGAACTACATCTTTACCTTTTGATTTATCTATTAATAAAGAGCTAGAAGTCATTCCAAAATCAACTTCTTTAGATAATACTTTATCAACAATATTTATATCAGGATCATATTCAATAAATTGAGTTTCAATTCCAAGGTCTTTATAAAACCCTTTTTCTTTTGCAATATAAAATCCTGCAAATTCAAATTGATTTAGCCACATAAATTGAAGTTTTACTTTTTTAAGTTCATTGGCATATAAAAAGGTAGTAATGAATATCAGTAATACTAATAACTTTTTCATATATAAACCTTACAACTCTTAATTTATAATTTTAGTAATATATTATTAAATAAAGATTATGATTATGAAATAGTTTTTAATCTTTTTAACTAAGCTAAGCTGATAAAAAATTAAAGTAATTTATTTCAAAATTATTGTATCATTAGAATAACTAATATTAAAAGGATTCAAAATGAATAAAAATATTGGAAAAGTAGATAAGGTTATAAGAATTGTTGTTGGTGTTGCTATTATTGCTTTTGGATTGGTAAACAATAGCTGGTTGGGTCTAATTGGGTTAATTCCATTAGGTACTGCACTAATTGGTTGGTGTCCATTATATTGTCCACTTAAAATCAACACTACATGTGATAAAGAAAATTGTGAGAAATAGGTAAAGGAGAGTTTTAAAAACTCTCCCAACCATCAGTACCACTATTTTTTATTAATTCTTTTTCAGTAGTTCCTATTGGATCATATGATTTTGTATTTATAGGTTTTGCTTTTGCTTCATTTTTACCTTTAAATTCTTTTGTATCTGCATCACTTACTACAAGTTTTGCTATTTGGTCTGTAACTATTGCTACATCATGAGTTTGGGATGCTATCTTAGCATTTTCTTGGGTTTGTCTATCCAATTGAGTTACTGCTGTATTGATTTGTTCTATTCCCATCAATTGTTCTTTACTTGACATCTCTATATCTGAAATTAGATTACTTGTTTTTTGGATATTTTCGTTTAATTCTTTATATCCTGCTATCATATTTCCAGCTATAGTTTTACCTTCATTTGCTTTTGAGGTTGCGTTTTCTACTAAAGATTTTATCTCTTTAGCTGCTTCTGCTGACCTTGATGCTAGGTTTCGCACTTCAGCAGCTACTACTGCAAATCCTTTTCCAGCTTCACCTGCTGTTGCTGCTTCTACTGCTGCATTTAAAGAAAGGATATTTGTTTGGAAGGCTATTTGGTCTATTATACTTATAGCTTCATTTATTGAATTTACTTGAACATTTATTTCATCCATAGCCATTGTTGTTTGATTTGCTAGATTCTCTCCATTTGAAGCAGAGGTTGTCACATTACTCGAATAGTTTGCCATTTTTGCTATATTTTGAGTATTGTTTCTTATATTAGAAGTGATTTCTTCTAAAGCTGCTGCTGTCTCTTCTAAACTTGCTGCTGCTTCATTTGAACTTTGATTTAATTTATCTACATTTACTAAAAGGATATCTGAGCTTTTATCAAGTGTTAGACCATTGATTTTATTTTCTAACAACATTTCAGTAATTGAATCTCCAAGACCATTTACACCACTTGCTAGTTTAAGAAGGTGTTCTTTTAGATTTTTAGTATCTATTTTATTTAGGTAATTATATTTTGCATATTCTTCTATTATATCTAGTACATTATCTATATTATTCTCTAAGTTATCTGCCATTTTATTAAGCACATCTTTTAATTGCATCAAGGCTGGGTTTGAAACATTCATATCTAATCTTTGACAAAGGTCACCTTGTTCAAATTCACTTAGTACTGCTATTGTTTCATCTATTAGTTTTCTATCTTCTTCTATACCTTTTTGAGTTATTAAAATATTCTCATTGACCACTTTTGCCATCTCACCAAATTCATCTTTTGAGTCAATGTCTATTAAATCAGTCTTTGTTGATTCTCTATTTAAATAAGCGAAAAAGCCAATAAGTCCATCTTTTAATCGATTCAATCCATTGATAATAGAATTAGCAATAAGCGTAGCTAAAATAATGAGCATAATAAAAGCAGTGATTGAAACTACAATGATTGTTTTCTTAAGAGAGTCTATCTCTTCTTGTGCTTGCATAGTTTGACCTCTTCTAAAATCAGTCACCAAACCTCCAACTTTTCTGGCATTTTCCACCATAATTTTTTCTTCAGGATTATTTATATCATATTTATCAACAATTTGATTTTCAAATTGTTTAACCAAAATTAAAAAATCATTTCTATATGTTTGAATTGAATATTTAATTCCATTTAGCATTTCAATATTTTTTGGATTTTTAAATCTTTTTGAAAGTTCATCTAAAATTTTGATACTATCTTCGTAAGCACTTTTATGTTTATCAAGACTCTCTTGATCCTTTCTGATAATAAAGTTTTTCTCTTGTCTTCTCATTTCATTAAATCTTCTGTCAACTTTTCCAAGGATATCAGCCTTATCCTGTCTGTCAACTGTCGCATTTAGTTGTAATATTGTAGGTACAGATACAACACCTAAAGCCAAAATACCTAATACTACTATTAGAAATATTTTGGTTCTCATCTTAAGATTCTTCAACATTATTTTTCCTTTGTTATGTCTTTAATTTAAAAAATTATTTTTGTATTATAAGAATAATTTTTAATAGTAAACTTAAAATTATTAATTAATTTTAACTCCTATTTATAGGAATTATCAGAATTATTAATAATAATTATAAATTTTTATAAATTATTATTTATAGTAAATTTGTCCGATAGAAATACCTTGGTCATTTAGTGGTATTTTTTTAGAATAATAAAGTATTGTATTATTTTCTTTAAACTTTTTGCTTAATTGTTCAAGTAATATTCTGTTTTGAAAAACTCCACCAGATAAGACTACTTTTAAATCTTTATTTTCAAGTGAAATTTCACAAATAAGATTTACAAGCATATTTATAAACTTTGAACAAATAAGTTTTTTATCTCTATCTTTTAAGATTTCAAATATAACTTCTGATAAATCAATTTGATTATCAATTATCTTATAAGAGTATGCTTCTTTGATATTATCATCATACTCTTTTTCTATTTGAAGTCCTGTTTCCCCCTCGTAAGTTTGTATTTGTAAAATATCTGCAAATGAAGCAATAGCATCAAATACTCTTCCCAAAGAGCTAGTTAATGGTGCATTTAATCCCTTTTCCCACATTTTATGAAGTAACTCTATTTCTTTTTTTGAAAAAGATTTTACACAAGCATTATCTAAACTTAAAACTTCTTCTAAACTAAAATTATCAAATAATAAAGATAAAGCAATACGACGTGGTTCTTTTACTGCTTTTTCTCCACCTAAAAGTTTGAAATATTTTATATGAAACAATCTTTCATAAGAAGTTCTATTTGCTAAAAAAACTTCCCCACCCCATATATTTCCATCGTCACCATATCCAGTACCATCAAAAACAAAAGCTAAAACATCTTCATCTAAGTTGTACTCTGCCATTGTGGCTAAAGTGTGTGCAAAGTGATGTTGTATTTGTATTAATTCTTTGTTTTGATTTTTAGCCCATTTAGTTGTTTCATAATTTGGATGTTTATCACAAACTATTTTTTCTGGTTTAAAATCATAAAATGTTTCAAAGGTATTTACACTTTTTTGAAAATACTCCATTGAGATTATAGAGTTCAAATCTCCAATATAAGGGGAAGAGATAATATTATCCTCAAAACCTAAAGAAATAGAGCTTTTTTGGTTTGCACCTACTGCTAATATTTTTTTATTAAACTTTTTATCTACTTTAAAAGATATTGGAGCATAACCTCTAGCTAATCTTAATATTTGAATATCCTCATTTATTACTTGTACAATAGAATCATCACAAGCATTTATAATCTCTCTATTAAAATCAAGTATATATTCAACTACATTTGATAATTTTGCAAAAATACTTTCAACATCTTTTATTATTGGTTCATCTTTTAGATTTGCACTTGTGGCGATTATTGGATTATTTAGATATCTAAAAAGTAAAATATGCAAAGGAGTATATGGTAAAAAAACTCCAAGTCTAGATATATTTGGTGCTACAAATTCTGTAATAGTTCTACTTTCATTTTTATTTACTATTACTATTGGTTTCTCTTTTGAAAGAATTATCTCTTCTTCTTTTTGACAAAGGGTTGTATGTTTTTTTATTTCATCAAGATTTTTGAACATCACAGCAAAAGGTTTTGTTGGACGATTTTTCTTTTCTCTTAATTTATTTACTACCTCTTCATTTGTTGCATCACAAATTAAATGAAAACCTCCCATTCCTTTTATGGCAACTATTTTACCCTCATTTATTAAAGTAGCTATTTGTTTTATAGCTTCTATGTTTGAAGCTAATTTATTTTTATTATTATCATATAAAGTAACTTGAGGTCCACACTTTTCGCAAGCAACTGGTTGAGCATGATATCTTCTATTTGTAGGATTTTCATACTCTTTTTTACACTCTTCACAAAGTTCAAATAAAGCCATTGAAGTATTACATCTATCATAGGGAACTGTTTTTATTATAGAGTATCTTGGACCACAGTTTGTACAGTTTGTTAGAGCATAGTTATATCTAAAGTTATTCTTATCATTTATATCATCTATGCAATCATCACATATGCAAATATCAGGTGAGATTATTGTTGATTTGTTGTTTGAAGTTATACTTTGTTTGATTTCAAAAGAGGTATATATTTGATTTGTAGTCACTTGAATTATATTTATTTCATCTATTTTGGCTAAAGGTGGTGGAGAATTTTTTAACTCGTTTAAAAAAGAGTTTATTTTTTTATCATTAGCTAATGATAAAAGTATATTTACACCTTTATCATCATTGTTAACCCAACCTTTAAGTTCATATTTCAAAGCCAAATTATAAACAAAAGGTCTAAATCCAACTCCTTGGACTAGCCCTTTAACCTCTATTTTTATAGATTCCATTAATTATCCAAATCTTTTTTATAATTGTATTGGAAAATTCTTATTATAAAATAATTTAATCTCATTTACATCACAAGATGTACCGTAAAAAAATCATAATTACAAAACAAATTGTAAAAGAGTGATGTATTATGAACATGTGATAAGTTATAACTACTTGTGGCATACAAAAATTAGTTCTGGAGATTTACGGTACAACTTCTAATGTAAAAATTTTATACTATTTTATGATTATTAATAATCTCCCTTTTAAATGAATAATTTGCTATTTTTTCTATAGAGATAGAATAATTATTTATTTTTAAATCCACGTCTAAATTTTTTAACTCTTTTAATAAAACATTTTCCATTGTTTTTACGGCACTAACTACCTCACTACTTAACTCAAAAGTAGTATCATTAGCTACTCTTTTAGGTACTATTCCTAAAACAAAAGTTGAAGGTAAATCACCATTTAGCTTAATCATATTAAGTGTTTGAAGCATCTCTACTTCATGGGCACTTCCTTGCCAATCAATTTTATCTGGTATTTTTAAATAATCAAAAAAATAAACATCTCCAGCTTTTGAATCTAAGGCATCAATACAATCTACTACAAATACCTTATCATATTTGATAATTTCTGGAATAAGTCTTTGAGCTAAAGTTCCACCATCAACAATATTTATAATATGTTTTGGTGAACTAAGCTCATATTTTTCATCAATATAATGGATAAAATGAGCTCCTATTCCTTCATCTTGAAATAGGATATTTCCTATTCCCAATATTAAAATATTCATTTTTTTTCTTTTTTATTATGCCAAGTGTATCCACTAAAAATAGCTTCAATAGCACCAGATTTTCCATAAATAGAATTAAATACTGCCATATAAATATGTATAGGTATAAACAATAAGAAAATCCACATTGTAATATGATGCCATTCCCTAACAGAAGATAATCCACCCATTAACACTTCAAAAGGTTTTAAAAACTCATAAAGCATTCCACCTAATCCCTCATGATATACATGCATGTATAAAATTAAACCCGTAAGTGAGATAATAAACAAATTTATAAAAATTATAAAATATGCGATAAATTGCAATGGATTATAAATACCTCTTCCTTCAGGATGGACACCTATTAACATATAATATTTTATTTGTTGTATCCATATTCTAAGACTTAAAAAATCAAAAAAAGATATTCTTTCCTTTTTACTGTGTCTATCAAAAATAAACAAATAGATTTTAACTAGCGTCGAACCAATTAAAACAAAACCAAAAATAATATGCCATGCTCTCCACAAAGCATTCATAAAATTTGTTGGCTCATCATTTACAAAAGGAGTTAAAAATGGATATGCTATATAAAACCCAGTTACTACAAGAACTAACATAGTCGCAACTCTAACCCAGTGGTTAAATCTTAGAACTCCCGAAAACTCAAACTTTTTTTCAATCATTTTTAATCCTTTATAGTTTAACAGCTACTTCCATAAACAGGATCAACTTTATATACTCCCAAATCTTTGCCTTTTGTATCCATTACATGAACAGCACAAGCAATACAAGGGTCAAAACTATGAATAACTCTTATTATCTCAAGAGGTTTTGTTATATCTTTTACTTTAAGTCCTATTAGATTTTGTTCATAAGCACCTTTAAAACCTTTTGCATCTTCAGGAGAAGCATTCCAAGTTGAAGGAACAACGGCTTGATAGTTTTCTACAACACCATTTTTGATTCTAATCCAGTGACTTAACATACCTCTTGGAACATCACCAATAAATCTTCCTTTATATTCTTTAGTATTATCAATTTTATATGTTGTACAAGTATCTTGGTCAACCTTTAAATTCTCAATTAAAGTATAAAATGTTTCCAAACCATTGTCTATAATTGCTTTTACTTGTAGTGCTCTTGCAGCTGTTCTACCTAAAGTAGTAAACAGTGCTTCTTTTGGAAGATTTGCTTTTGCTAAAAACTCATCTACTATTTTTACAATTTTTTTATTGCCTTTTGCATAAGAGACTAAAATAGCTGCTAAAGGACCAACTTCCATTGCTTTTCCATCATATCTTGGTGCTTTCATCCAAGAATATTTACCTTTCTCGTCAATAGATTTTGATTCTATCTCTTGTCCATCTATACCTATTGTAGCTCTTTGTTTCAAACCTGTATATTTTGGATTTGTTTTCCCATTATATGGATGTAGAGGTTCATCATCTTCATACCAAGAGTGAGTTGCTTCTTCTGTTATTAAATCTTCGTTTATAGAATAAACTTTTGATAAATCTCCATCTAAAATAATCCCTGTATCAAACAGATATTCACTTCTATTTAATTGCATCTCTTTATGTGACATAAAGTTCATAATTCCAGCTTTTGCAGTAACACTTGGTTCCTTAATATATACGCTAGCAGCCATAAGAATATCTGCATAATAAGCATGTTCAATAAAGTTTGCAACCTCTTTATATTTTACAAGGTATTCACCCATTCTTGAAGGGTCAAGTAAATCCATAACACAAGTTACACCACCAACAGTTAAACTTTGTGGATGTGGTTGTTTACCACCAAATATTGCCATTAGTTGTGCAGCAGTTCTTTGAACTTCTAAAGCTTTTAAATAGTGAGAAAGTGCTATCAAATTTTGTTCAGGAGTAAATTTAAATGTTTCATGCCCCCAATAAGCATTT
Source organism: Arcobacter sp. (assembly GCF_050300555.1). Taxonomy (NCBI): domain Bacteria; kingdom Pseudomonadati; phylum Campylobacterota; class Epsilonproteobacteria; order Campylobacterales; family Arcobacteraceae; genus Arcobacter; species Arcobacter sp. The sequence continues at coordinate 1,995 of NZ_JBNKXY010000014.1, read as the reverse complement.
GCAAAAGGTCCTAGTTCACCCCTTTGGACGAACTCTTTAACTCTTTTTTGCACCTTTATTAAATCATTTTCACCCGTTGCAATTGGAGAATCTGTATATTTAAATGCTTCTTTAGCTGCTTTAGCTGGATTTGCTTTTAGTGCTGATACAACATCAACCCAATCTAAACCATGAAGATGATAAAAATGTACCATATGGTCGTGCATAAATAAAGCTTGATTCATCAAACTTCTTGTAAGCTTAGCATTAAAAGGTGGAACAATATCAAGTGCATTTTCAACTGCTTCTATACCTGCTCTATAGTGAGAAAAAGTACAAACACCACAAATTCTTTGCATAAGAAATCCTGCATCTCTTGGATCTCTATTTTTTACAATAGTTTCTAAACCTCTCCATAGTGTAGCTGTTGAAAAAGCATTTTGAATTATATTATTTTCATCAACTTCAACTTCAATTCTTAAGTGCCCTTCAATCCTCGTAATTGGGTCAACTATTACTCTTTTATTTGCCATTTAGTGTTCCTCATCTTCTATTGGATTTTTAACTTTTGATATTATTGCATGAGCTGTAATTCCAACAGCGGCTGTTGCTAATATACCAACACCTATCTTATCTGCTGTTGCATCAGCTCCAGCTCCTCCAAATACTGTGTTATACAGTTTGTCACCAACAGGCTCTTCAAATGGACCCATTTTATCCCAAAAATCTGGTTCAGAACATCCTATACATCCATGCCCTGCTTGAATTGGCCAAGATGTATGTTGATTAAATTTATTTTTAGAACAATTATTAAAAGTATAAGGTCCTTTACATCCAACTTTATAAAGACAATAGCCTTTTTTTGAACCTTCATCACCAAATTTTTCTACAAACTCACCAGCATCAAAATGACCTCTTCTTTCACATAAATCATGAATTCTTTGTCCATATGCCCATTTTGGTCTATTATAAGCATCAAGTGCGGGTAAACTTCCATATAAAATATAATGTAAAAGTGTTCCAACAATATTTTTCTCACTTGGTGGACAACCTGGGACATTAATAACTGATTTATTTGTAATTTTAGATAAAGAAACGGCACCAGTTGGATTTGGAATAGCTGCTTGAACACCACCAAAAGAGGAACAACTACCAATTGCAAAAATTGCCTTTGCATGTTCACAAGCAACTTTTGCATTTTGCTCACCTGTATTAGCATGTCCTCCAATTGTAAGATAAAAATCCGTTTGACCTGATGGAATTCCACCTTCAACCATCAAAATATAATTTCCTTTATATTTTTCAATTGCATGTTCCAAATTTGCTTCTGCTTGCCATCCTGCACTTGCCATTAAAGTTTCATGGTATTCTAAAGAGATATAATCAAAGATCAAAGAATCAATTGATGGAGCATCCGTTCTTAAAAGTGATTCTGAACACCCTGTACACTCTGCCATATGTAACCAAATAATTGGTAGTCTATCACTAAGTTCTGTTGCTTTAGCTACAAGTGGAGTAAAACTTGCAGGTAAAGATAACATTGCAGCAATAGAAGTTGCCCAAGAAATAAACTCTCTTCTACTAATACCTTTTTCCTGTAAAACTTTTGGAATAGACTTTTGCTCATCTAATTTTGGAAGTTTTTCTAAATTATCTAATCTTTTTGACAACCTTTTAAATAAATCTAAATCCTTCACAACTTTTTTCCTTTTTAGATAAATAACTATTCAATATATATTATGAACAATTATTCATTTATTTTGAAAGAAATGTCACAAGAGTAAACATAACTTTTTCTAAAGACTATAATAAATTTTTAATATGTCGTGAGTATGACAAAAAACGAGTTTATAAGATTTTTTTTATTATTTTTACAATAAGTAGCTTGAAAAATATATCTTATATTTATTTAAAATAAACAAATATAAGATATATTTTTCTATTTTTAACATCTGAAAATGAAGCTTAAAATGATGGGAAGCTTAAAAACTTTCCCAATCATCAGTGCCATTATTT
>NZ_JBNKXY010000013.1:27504-76348 GCF_050300555.1 Arcobacter sp. | reverse complement strand
ATTTTCAAGATGATTTTATCATCTATATTCATAAATTAACGGAATAAATTTTTGTCTATATTTTTGGGGTCATTCCAGAGTGTAAATCCAAGTAAATGTCTAAATTGATGAAGTGTCATTGTGTCTATACCACATTTCTTTCTCAATTTGTGCCATTGCCTTTTAGGAAATGTATAATATCTTTCCCCTGTTACCGGCGAAGGGAATATTAAACCTTCTGTATTAACATTTAAGCACTGTATAGCCTCTTTTAACTCTGGATAAATAGATTAATTAAAACTGTACTGTCAAATAAAACAAATTAAAATATTCAATAAATTGTAATTTTTATAAATATTTGATATAATTAGTTTCAAAACACAGTACTTTTTGCTTTACACAAAAAAAGAAAGGAAAATCATATGACAATGTCACCTAAAATAAGTGCTCTTAGTGCTATTTGTTGGGATTACGATATTGATGCAACTTCAGTATATAAGATATTAACAACTAAAAATGATGTTGATTCTCCTGTTTCATATGATACACTAAGATATAAAATATTAAAATATTTGCCGGTTGATGACTTAAAAAAAGCTTTTTCGATGGAAGAAATAAAAAATATTTTTTCAGATATTAATGTTAAACGAATTAGAAACTCAAAAACTAAATATTTCATAGAAACACTTTAAATAATGGAAAAAAACAAAGAGCAATGGGATAAGCTCTATACTTTCCAAGAAGAAGTATTAGAGAGTTTCTCTCAAATAAAACAATCTGTTTCTACCATATATTTTGGAGGAGGGACTGCTTTAGCTAGATTTTATTTAAACCATAGACTTTCTGAAGATTTAGATTTTTTTGCTGATAATATTTTCCAATTTTATCAAGAATCATTACTCATTTCAAGACAAATACAAGCAAAATATAAAACAAGTGAGAATTTACCAAAAGAAGAAAGTGAAGATTACTCTTTCTTTTATATAGAAAAAGATGATATAGCTCTAAAAATTGAGATACAAAATTATTTTGAAAATAGAGTTGGTAAAATTCATACTTTAAGAAATGGTTTAAAAATTGACAATTTAGAAAATATATTATCGAATAAACTCACTACTTTTTGCAATAGAAATGAACCAAAAGATTTATTTGATATTATATGTATTGCGAATAATTTTTGTTTTGATTGGAGTTGTATACTTCAAGCTTCTTCAAAAAAACAACTTGAGACTGATGAATATGCTGGAAAAAAAGAAAATGTAGTAAAATCAATATATAATTTTAATTATGATCGATTAGAAAAATTTCTAAACTCTTATTATTGTTTAGATAAAAAAAACAATTTTAATGAATTAAAAAAAAAAGCTTTTACTTTGAGAGATGATCTAAATAAGGAACAATGGAATTCTTTAAGCCAGTCGTCTATATTGATAGAGGATGCAAAACCACATTTACTTCATTAATTTCAAATAACTATTAACCGCACTTGCTGCCATTTCTTCTTTTTGATTACTGTAAATTTGAGTAGTTGAAATTCTGCTATGTCCTAGTGCTCGTGATACTTGCTCAATTGGAACATTATTATTGATAAGAGTATATCCAAGAAGATGTCTAAAATCATGCAATTTCATATTAGCAATTCCACATTTCTTTTTTAAATTATGCCATTGTCTCTTAGGAAATGAATAATATTTTTTCCCTGTTACAGATGAAGGAAATAATAAGCCCTCTGTTTTAACTTCTAAACACTCTAAAGCCTCTTTTAACTCTGTATCTAATACAAAAGTTAAAGTCTTCCTTATTTTGCTTTGTGAATCTATTATAGTGTATCTATCATTTTTTAAATCTACATATTGCCATTCAAGTGATAATACTTCCCCTGCTCTTCTTCCTCTTAATAAAAATAAAAACATTGTTCTTATCTGATTATCTGGAATATTCAATATTTCACTATATAATAACTTTGCTTTTTCATCATCAAGAGTAAAATATCTATTTTTATCAAATTTAGGAAATTGCAAACCTTTTGAAATATTTTTATTAACATAATCAAGTTCAACTGCATAATTAAGCATTGGACTAAATACATCTTTAATAGTTAAAATTGAAGCAGGTTTATAACCAGCTAAAGCCATTTTATTTATAATTTTTTGTAAATCATCTTTTTGTAAATCTTTTAGTTTTTTATTTTTTAATTTTGAATCTACATGTTTATTAAAGAACTTTTCATAAATATAAATTTTATTGGAACTTATCATATTTCTTTTATATTTTATATATTCATCAAAAAATTCACACAATTTTGGATTTTCTATTTTTTTAATAGATTCACCATTTTTTATTTTGTTAATTAATTCATTTCTTTTTTCATAAGCTATTGTAGGATTAGTTTTTATTGCATCATTTGAATAACCTACTATTTGCTCTGTATCAATTATGCCAGCAACTTTAATTCGTGCAATATAAGTTTTTACTTTTGATTGAGAATCTTGAACAAAGTAGATTCCTGGAAATTTTGTCTTTTGATAATCACTTCTTTTTAATCCAATACTTCCCACACTTTTCCCCACACTTTTTTAGTAGTATTTATAATATTTGAAGTATATCTTAAAAGTAATTAAAAGTAATATATTAGAGACAAAAGCCCTATTTATAAGTATTTAGTAGTAATTTAGATGGTGTTCGATACTGGATTTGAACCAGTGACCCCTACGATGTCAACGTAGTGCTCTACCCCTGAGCTAATCAAACAATTTTACTAAATACTTCTTGATTTAGCTTTTTGAATATCGTATGAATATTTATAAACCATAAAATCATACATTGTAGTATTTTTATTTTTTGAAAAGAAAAGAAACATCTCTAAAAGTCTTAAAGACATCCTAAAAAAAGCAGTGAATGGTACAATATAAGAGGTTAAAATCTCTATTTTTCTATTTGGATAGTATTTATCAAATTCATATTTCAAATCTTCTAACAATCTCGTTTGTGCTTTTATTTCTTCTATGTCATTAGTTTTTATTACTCTTACAGCAAGCAATAAATTAACTACAAACATTAAAGCATTTAAATTCCAACCTAAAATAAAAATATCTAAATAACTCATTTTTTCTCCAAAGTCTATAATTATATCAAAAAAAATATTAGGTTAAAATGATATAATTCACTCACAAAATTAATAACTATTAATACAACTATATTTTATGCTAAAAATTTAATTTTTTACAAAAGAAACAAGAGAGAAATATGACACAAAATGAATACAATAAAAAAATAGAAACTTTAATAACATGGGCAAAAGCTTATTACGTATATGATAATCCACTTGCAAGTGATGAAGAGTATGATAAACTTTCCCGTGAATGTTTAGCTTTTGAACAAGAAACCCCTACCCTTTCTCACCCTAATTCTCCAAATAAAAGAGTTGGTGGTTTTGTTTTAGAAGGCTTTGAAAAAGCTTCTCATCTTAGTCGTATGTGGTCACAAGAAGATGTTTTTAACACTCTTGAATTAGAAGATTGGATAAAAAGAGCTCAAAAAGTAAATACAAATCTAGAGTTTTATTGTGAGCCAAAGTTTGACGGAGCTAGTTTAAATTTAATATATGAAAATGGTGTTTTAAAACAAGCTATAACCAGAGGTGATGGAAGTGTTGGAGAAGATGTAACTAATAATGTAAAAACAATTCACTCTATTCCTTTGCAAATAGAAGAAAAATCACTTATAGAAATTCGAGGTGAAATAGTTATAAAAAAAGCTGACTTTGAAAAAATAAATGAAGAAAGAGCTTTAAATAATGAGCAACTATTTGCAAACCCTAGAAATGCAGCTGCTGGAAGTTTAAGACAACTTGACCCAAATATTACAGCTAAACGTAAACTATTTTTTAATGTTTGGGGGATAGGAGAAAACTCACTTGAATATAAAAATCTAAGTGATAAGATGAACTATATTTATTCACTAGGTTTTGTAAAACCACCACTTCAAAAGATATGCAAAAATACTCATGAAATTGAAGAACTTTACCATGAAATAATTAAATCAAGAGATACAATTGAGATGATGTTAGATGGAATGGTTGTTAAAATTGATGATATTGAAACCCAAGATGAGTTAGGATATACAGTTAAATTTCCTAGATGGTCTTGTGCTTATAAGTTTCCTGCAGTAGAAAAAACAACTAAACTTAAAGATATTATTTTACAAGTTGGAAGAACAGGCGTTGTTACTCCTGTTGCCATTGTTGAGCCAACACTAATAGATGGAAGTACGGTAAGCCGTGCAACTTTACATAATTTTGATGAGATACAAAGATTAGATTTACGTATTAATGATGAGGTTATTATTATCAAAAGTGGAGATATTATTCCTAAAATCACTAAAGTTTTTACAGAACGAAGAACAGGAGAAGAAGCTATAATTAATCGCCCTACTTCATGCCCAGAATGTGAAAGTGAGCTTTTAGATGAAGGTACACAAATCAAGTGTCAAAATCTTGATTGTCCATCAAGAGTTGTAAACTCAATTATTTACTTTGCAAGTAAAAACTGTATGAATATTGATGGATTAGGAAATAAAATAGTTGAAACTCTTGTAAAAGAAAAAAAGATTTATGACATACTTGATTTATACTCACTTAAATATGAAGATTTGGAAAACCTTGAAGGATTTAAAGAAAAAAAGATAAACAATCTTTTAAATGCCATAGAAAACACTAAAAAAAGTTCTTTACATAGGGTTATAAATGCCTTAGGAATTGAACATATTGGAGAAGTAGCATCAAAACAAATATGTTTAGAATTTGGTCTTGATGTTGTAAGTATTGACTATAACTCTCTTGTAGCACTTGATGGTATAGGTGAACAAATGGCAAACTCTTTTTGTGAATTTATGAGAGTTAATGAAGAACTTGTAGGAAAATTAATAAATACTATAAATCCAACTGTTGAAGAAAAGATAGAAGTAAGCGAAAATGCCTTTAAAGGTAAAACAGTAGTTATTACTGGAACTATGAGTGTAAGTCGTGGAGAAATCAAAAAACAACTTGAAGCATTAGGTGCCAAAGTAAGCTCTAGTGTATCTAAAAAAACAGATTATGTAATATTTGGTGAAGATGCTGGAAGTAAATATGACAAGGCAGTTGAACTAAATGTAAAAACTATAAATGAAGAAGAAATGAATAAAATGGCAAATAAAAGTTCAAATATCAATCAATAAATGAATATGATATTTGAACTTAAAGATTAGTTATTATTCGGCGTGATTTCCATGGTTTCCATTATTTCCATGGTTTCCATTATTACCTAGCTTAATACTAGATGAGTTGCTATTATTCAACTCTGTATCTTTAACTTTAACAACTTTTGTTTTGCTATTGTTAACTTTTTGAACTAAATCTTTTGAGATTTCATTTCCTTTATTATAACCTTTAGAAGAAACTATCTTACCTACATTATTAGAATCAAAATTAATTTTTTTGTCAACTTTATTTTCATGTACACTTGTATTCTCATATGTAACTAAATCAGTTTTTTTACTTTTAGTTTCTTTTGAAGAATTGTTTTGTTTTTCTTTTATTTGTGGCACTGTTCCACCATCAAATTCTTTTTCTAAACTGTTTAAAGTTTCAGGTATAAGAGCTTGTGCAGAAGTTGGTATTTGACCTTGAAGTGTTTGTGTAAATTGTTGTTTTTCTACAAATACACTAACTCCATTGGCAGTTACACTAATTGCTCCATCTGTACATGCAATTATTCTTTGATTTCCAACTATAGTTGTCCCTCTAATACCAATAGATGCAGATTTTGTTTTAAGTTTAAACTTCTCTTTATTTATTTTTCCAATTTTTCCAGTTATTGATTTAAATGAACCTTCCATAAATCCAAAGCTAGCTTTAGACTCTTTTAGATTACTTTCATCATAAACATAATCAAAAATATTCAAAGTTGAATTCTGTCCAATAGTAATAATAGTATTGTCATTCATTGTAATTTGTGCCTTTGAACCTTTTGCACTATTTACTACGTCATTTTTTTCTAACTTTTCTCCAAGTTTTGCTAAAATAGTAGTATTATCTCTAGAGATTTTTATTTCTCCAACTAAAGCTGTTATTTCCCCTATACTTGCAAAAAGAAAATTTGTAAGTATAAAAAGTAAAAAAAGTGTTTTTTTCATGTTAAATCCTTAAAATGTATAAATCAATGATGATTTAATAGTATATTTACTATAGTCAAATGGTACTTGATTTGAAATAGTATTTTCCATGGTGCCCGTTAACCCTAAAATAAAATTCTTTGATATTGGTTTTACAATACCAAGTGAGAAACTAAATGTTTTATCTACTCTCCTATTCAAAAAATTAACATCCTGCTTCGTATATATTACTTTTTTTGTACCAATATTACTATTCAAAGTATATTCAGCAGGAAGAGGTAAACTGTTTTCTATATTAACTTCATAAGTGTTTTTACTAATATCAGTTCTTGTATTGTATATAGCTATTTCTTTATTATAAAAAGTGTTTAAAGTAAACAGCCCAAAATCATTTGTATTATGTTTATAACTATTTTTAAGTTCAAATACATGGGAATTTTTTCCTTTATCATCATTTTGATCATATAGTTTTTTACTAATTTTTAGTGAAATATCATTTAAAATAAGTTGATTAAAAATATGAGAGTTTGATAGAGTTAAATTATAATTTTTTAAATAATTTTTATCATTTAATATAACATAATCAATCCCTAATCCCGTTGAATATTTATTTTGTTCATTAAAATATGTAGGCGTTGTAGAAAAAGATATTACATCAATATTACTATCTTTTTTTCTTTTATAATTTTGTGTATAAAAAACTAAATTATTGTTTAATGTCATATTCTCTTTATATTTGTAAACATGATTTAAAACTGCAATTGCATCATATGAGTAATCTGATTTATTAGTCTCGTCATTTGTTAAAGTCAAGTTACTAGATGTTTCAGGTACATAAATCGAATAATTACCAGTTTTTGAGGAATTACTTGCATTAGAATCATATAATACATCAAATATTAAAGCACCACTAAAAAAGTTTTTTTGCATAGTTTCATTTATATAATCAATTCTTGATAGTACATTAGTTCTTACATTTGGAGGAATTTTTGTATCAATAAGTACATTTTCAAACTCTTTTATTGCTTGAACATAGTTTTTTAACATCAAATAACTTTGCGCAATCTCTAATTTTGCTTGTGAATTATTTGGTTGAACGAAAAGTATTCTTTCATAATAACTTATTGCTAAGTCATATTCTCCTCTTTCATATGCACATCTTCCAAGATAGAAATTTAAAGTTTGATTTCCTAAATCATTTTTTGAAAGCGATTGAAATATCTCATATGCTTTCTCATAATTCTTTTCTTCAAAATATTTAACTCCTTGATCAAAAGAAGTATATGTTTCTTTTGCAAAAAGTAGTGATGTAACAAAAACTGTTGATAATAATATTTTTCTATTCATAATTCCCATTTTCAAAAAAATAATATTTTTTATTTATTCTAACACAACTTTGGTCACTAATTGGTCACATTTTAATTAAATTTTTTAAAAATCTCAAAAAATTAATAATAAATTACTAATTATATATATTTCAAAGCATAAACTTTTAACAAAGATTTAAATATATTTACATGTGTTACTTTTTTTATACGTTTTTTCTCTAATTTTATCTAAATATAACTTTTTATTATACATTTTTAATTTTTTAGTCTATAATAACTAGATATTTACAAAAGGTTTTTATATGAGTAATACAGTAAAAGGTGAGAAATCTCTTACAATGACGATGTTAATGACACCTGATAAAGCAAACTTTACGGGACAAAATGTACATGGTGGTGAAATTTTAAAAATGTTAGACCATGTTGCATATGCCTGTGCAGCTAGATATTCTGGTGGTTATGCTGTAACATTATCTGTTGATATGGTTTTATTTAAAGACCCTATTAAAATTGGTTCATTAGTTACTTTTCACGCATCAGTTAATTATGTGGGAAGAACTTCAATGGAAATTGGTATCAAAGTGATTTCTGAAGATATCAAAGATCATACTATCAAAAATACAAATGTTTGTTATTTTACAATGGTTGCAGTTGATAAAGATTGGAAGCCAATGCCTGTTCCAAAACTAGAACCAGTAACAGAAGATGAAAAAAGAAGATATAACGATGCTATAAAAAGAAGAGAGCAAAGAATGTCTTCAAAACACGCTACAAAGTTATAACAAAAGAAGCCTACGCTTCTTTTGATTCAATATACTCTTCGTAAGTACCTTTAAAGTCTACAATAGTTCCATCATTTTTTATTTCAATAATTCTATTTGCATACGCATCAAGTAATTCCCTATCATGAGAAACACAAATAACAGAACCTGGATATGCTAAAAGTCCCTCACCTAATGCAATAATTGCTTCTAGGTCTAAGTGGTTTGTTGGCTCATCTAGTATCATAAAGTTTGGTTGCTCAAGCATTATTTTAGAAAGCCACATTCTATGTTTTTCTCCCCCACTACAAGAACTTACTTTTTTCTCTTGTTCTTGACCATTAAACAACATTCTACCAAGACAATTTCTTATTTCTGCAATATCTGCATCTCTATCAAAGTTTCTTAACCAATCATATAAAGTCATATCTCCAGAAATAATATCCGTTGCATTTTGAGGGAAATAACCATTTTGAATAGTTGCACCCCATAAAACTTCTCCAGAATCTGGTTTTAAATTTTCTACCATAATTTCACATAAAGTAGTTTTACCAATACCATTTGGTCCAATAAGCGCAATTTTGTCACCTTTTTCAACTGTAAATGAAATATCATTTAAAACAACTTCACCATCGTAAGATTTAGAGATATTTTTAACAGTAAGTAACTCTTTACCTACTTCTCTTTTTTGTCTAAAAATAATAGATGGGTCTCTTCTACTTGAAACTTGAATAGTCCCAACATCTAATTTATCAAGCTGTTTTTGTCTTGAAGTTGCTTGTCTAGCTTTAGAAGCATTTGCACTAAATCTAGCGATAAACTTTTCTAACTCTTCTTTTTCTTTTAATTTTTTATTTACATCAGCTTGTTGTTGTTTTGCTATTAATGTAGAAGCGATATACCAATCATCATAATTTCCACTATATTCTCTAATTTGTTTAAAATCCACATCTAAGATATGCGTACAAACAGCATTTAAGAAGTGTCTATCGTGAGAGATAACTACCATTGTACCATCATGATGTTGTAATTGATTTTCTAACCAACCAATCGTTTCAATATCAAGGTTATTTGTTGGCTCATCTAAGAATAATACATCTGGTTTTGGATATAAAACTTGTGCTAATAAAACTTTAAATTTATCTCCACCAGTAAGCGTTGACATAAGATTTTGATGTTCACTTGCTGGAAAACCTAAATCCTCTAATATTTTAGTAATTTTTACATCATATTCATATGTTGGATCTTCTTCACAACAAACTATTTCAAGCTCACCTAATCTTTCACCTACTTCATCAGTGTACTCTTCCATATAAAGTTTTTCTTTTTCTTTAATAGCATCATATAATCTTCTATTTCCAAGTAAAACAGTATCAAATAAAGTATATGCTTCATAAGCAAATTGATTTTGACTTAAAGTTCCAACTTTTTTTCCGTTTTGAACTTGTACTTCACCCTCAGTTGCTTCTTCTTCTCCAGAAAGTATTTTTAAAAATGTAGTTTTTCCAGCACCATTAGCACCTATTAAACCATATCTTTTTCCAGCATCAAGCTTTAAATTTATATCTTGAAATAAAACTCTTGCACCAAATGCTTTTTTTAAATTAACTGTTTGAACCATATATTTTCCCTAATTCTTGTTTTAGTAATCCGCGATTCTATCAAAAATAAACTAAGTAGAAAGTAAAAAACTAAATTTCCTGATCAAAAGCCAGTTTTAATAACTCTTTTTCAGATAATTCTTTCTCTTTTTCATTCTCACTAGGATTTCTAATACAAAGTACTTTTTCTTTTAAATCATTTAGATTATATTTTGTTAAATTTTTAAGTAAAGTATCTGTAACCATCTCTTTAGTTAAAGTATTTGTATTTATTAACTTAGTTATACCATTATGAAGTTTTTTTCTTGTATTTTCAAAAACTTTCTCTTCATCTGTCAATGTAACATAAATTCTGTCTAAATATTCACAAACTAAATCACCAGCATATTTATAAGTTGTAATTTTGTTATAAACAAATTTTTGTGACTTTATATCAGGCAAAGATACATTTGTAAAAACAGAACCTTGAACTAAATTTAATCCCTCTAAACTATCTATTGGGTTATGAGAACAAATAAAATCATCCTTTACTATTGTTGGAGCATATTTTAAGTTTGAAATATTATTTTTAAGAATAATATAGTTTCCATGAACCTCTTTTGGTCCACCTTTTAAAGAGTAAATTTCATTTTTAAAGGCTAAAAAGTCACCTTTTACTATATTTGGACAACCTTCTAATGAAGTTAATTCATTATCACTTATATCAAAATCACCATTTATTTCATTAAACTTTAAAGGTAGTCTAGATAAATTTGCCAATCTATCAGCTAATTTTACCCTACCATTTACATCAACTGAATTATCTTCTAATATTCTATAATCTCTAATATCATATTTATGTAGCCACTTATCTATATCTTCTTTATTTTGTAAAGATACAATTGGTTTATATACGTGTTCAACAACATCTTTACCTTTATATCTCCAAGTTGTTGTTATCTCATCAAAACTGTGTACAAGATGGTTAAGTCTAATATCTGTAATTAAATCCCAACCTATTTCATCAGAAATACCATCCAAATCCTGAATATCATTTCCATTACAAATATAATCTTCACCAACTGTAACAGGGCCACCTTTTAACTCTCTAATAATGTTATGTGAACAATCAAAATATGAAGATACATATTTAGGTCCTCCTTTTAAGGAGTGTATTTTATTTTCAGAACAGTTAAAATATCCTCTGATAGTTCTCGGACTTCCTTTTATTGATATTATTTCATTATTTGAACAATCAAGATAACCCATCAATTCTTTTGGACAATATGCTAAACTAGTTAATTTATTGTGAGAACAATTAAAATCATATACCGCATTAGGAGAACCTAGTAAAGAATCAATATTATTATATGAGCAGTTAAAATCCCCAGTAACTTTTTCTGGACATCCTTCTAGTGAAGTAAGTGTATTATGACTGATATCAAAATACCCATCAACTACATCAAATTGTACTGGTAATTTATTTGTAGTTAATTTACCATTTAAATTTACATTTCCATGAACTGTTACTTTTAAATCTTTTGAAATAAAATAATTACTTATAGAATTTTTTTCGAGCCATTTTTCGACATCAGATGAGTTTTTCATGAAATACCTTATTAAGAAAGATTTCTCTTATCTTTCATTTTATATTTTATTATTTTTACTTTTAAAAAGCAATTTATAACTACAATTGTCTTATTTTTCAATTAAATTAAAAAAATTAATTAATTATTTTTCAGGTCTATATACTTTTATATTATTAAAATTTTTTGCATCTTTTAAATATTGAGCATGCAACTGGCTTAAAATTCCTTTTTCACAATAAAACAGATACTCTTTATCTTGTGGAAGTTTTTCAAACTCTGTTTTTAATTTATAAAAAGGTATTTTTAAAGTTTCACAACATGTCTGTATGCAATCTGGACTTTGTCTAATATCAATGATAACATATTTACCACTAGAAATATCACTAACAACTTCCATTTGTCCAATATCTTTTATATCATCACTTATTTCATCAACATTAATTTGAACAGCATTTTCTACAGCTTTATCTAAAACTGTATAATCAAATTTTTGTGACTCTTTTTCCATTCGTTCATATGAACCATGAGTTGTAGGATTTTTAGATATTACTCCACAGTATTCTGGCATACTTTCAGCAAATCTACGTGTTCCTATCTCATTTGCAATATTTATAATATCTGGCTTATTCATTGTGGCAAGTGGTCTTAAAACTAATTTATTAGTAAATTGGTCAATAAGTGCTAAGTTTCTAAGTGTTTGACTAGAAACTTGAGCTACACTCTCCCCTGTAAGAAGTGCATCAATACCCAAATCATTTGCTATTTTTTCAGAAGCTTTTAACATAAGTCTTTTTAGTGTTACTCCCATATATGTTTCATGGGTTGATTTAAATATTTCTGTAACGACATCATCAAAAGGAACAGAAGTAAATGTTACCCTATGAGATGAACCAAATTTATTCCAAAGATAAAGAGCAACTTGTTTTACCCCAATCTCATGTGCAATACCACCAAGATTAAAGAAAATGAAGTGCGTTTTAATCCCTCTTTTCATAGTTAAATAACTAGCAACAGTAGAATCAAATCCTCCTGACATAAGTGATAATATCTCACCTTGAGAACCAAGAGGAAAACCACCTAGCCCTTTGTGTCGTAGTGTTATAATATTTAATTGGTTATTTATAAGTTCAAGATTTATTGTAACTTCAGCATTTCGTAAATCAACACCTTTTGTTAAATCTTTATTTTTATGTAACATATAACCACCAACAGTTTGTTCCACATCAATTGATTTAAAATCATGGGTTCCTGAACGTTTAACTCTTACTACAAAAGACTTTCCAACAATCTCTTTTGACATATTTTCATTTACTATCTCTTTAATTTCATCAATTGTAGTTATCTTGTCAAATTGTAATGCTTCTAAAACTAATTCTATTCCTGGAGTGTCCAATAATTTAATTCTAACTTCAGTAACAAACTCTATTGGACAAACTACTTCTATCTTATCAAAAAATTTTTTAGTTGTAATATCTGGTGAAATTCTAGCTAAAAGCTTTTGTAGGTTACCATGAAGTCGTCCTACCATTTGTCTTTTTGCAGATGTTCCTTTTATCATTATTTCTGGGAAAAGTTTTATTATAAATTTTTGTGTCTTTATCGGAGAGATTTCCATTATTTATTAAGCCTTCTTTTTAATTAGTCGCAATTATATCATAAGAATAGTAAAGGTTAAATTTGAAAACAATATAATTATTAACTTAAAACTCTGCCTATTTTTTAGTATTGTTTAGATAAAAATTTTTTAATTAATTGATATATTAAAATAGAAATGCTTATATTAGGGGATTAGTTAAATAAAGAGTATTAACTCTTTATTTAATAAATTCAACAACCTCTTCAAAAGGAACTCTAAGTTGTGTTGATTGTTCATTGATTCTATATCCAAATGGAACTATACAAGCTAATTGGAATTTAGAAGTATCAAGTCCAAGTACACCTTCAACACCATTTTTATCAAAACCTTCAATAGGACAAGAATCTATTCCTTTTATAGCAGCTGCTGTCATCATATTACCCATTGCAATATAAGATTGTCTTGCAGTCCAAGAATAGATATTTTTATCACTACTTAATGTCTCTTTTAAATGTCCAGCATAAAGGTCTAAATAAAAGTCTAATTTTTCTTTTGGCATATCTCGTCTAGCAAATCTTTTTTCAGGAATTCCACTTTCTGGTTTTACACCTTCAATTCCAGCTAATATAATAACTAAATGAGAACAAGTAGTAATTTGAGGTTGTTCCCAACAAAAAGGTCTAAGTTTAGCTTTTAACTCTTCATTTGTAATAACTAAAAATTTCCAAGCTTCCATACCAAAAGAAGATGGTGATTTTCTTCCAGCTTCAAGTATAAATTTCATATCCTCATCATTAATTTTTTTTGTATCATCAAATACTTTACACGCATGTCTAAAATCCATAGCTTCCATAAATGTTTTTTCCATAATTATTCCTTTTAAATTGATTTTTCTAATATTTTAACAACAACAGCTTTGTTTACTGTACCTCTATCACCAAATTCAGTAAAGCCATGCTTTTCTAAAAGTGATGTAACTTTTTCAATAATCTTCGTATCATCTGTATATGAAGAGATTTTTAAATCTATATTTAATGATGAGTATAAAGCTCTTATCTTTTCTACCACATCTAAAGAATTATTTGTATTTAGTCTAAATACATTTTCTCCCATTTGTAAAAGTTTATCTTTTTTCTCATCAGCCAATATTGTAAGTAGATTTGGTTGAATAATTGCTAAAGTTCTAGCATGATCTATCCCATATAATCCACTTAATTCATGCCCTATAAAATGTGTTGCCCAATCTTGAGGAACACCAAGTCCAATTAGACCATTTAAAGCTTGATTTGCAAGCCACATAAGATTTGCATACCATAAGTCATCTCTAGATTCAAAAGTATCTGCAAGTTCAACTAAACCTCTTAAAAGACCCTCACAATAATAATCCTGTGCTAAAGCACCATGAGGCTGTGTTAAATATTGTTCGCAAGTATGAACAAAAGCATCAACAATTCCATTTACAAGTTGTCTATCATCTAAACTTTTTAAAACATAAGGATCCAAAATTGCAAATTTAGGATAAGAAAATGGTGAATGAAAAAATCTTTTCTCTTTTGTTTCACCCTTAGTTATAACAGAACCTGAATTTGACTCACTTCCAGTTGCTGCCAAAGTTAATATAGCTCCAATATCTAAAGCTTTTGTAGGAGTAAATTTACCCTCAAGTAAATCCCAACCATCACCCTCATAAAAAAAAGCATTTGAAACATATTTTGAACCATCAATAACTGAACCACCACCAACAGCTAAAATATAATCAACTTTGTTTTCTCTACCAAAAGCGATAGCTTTGTCTAAAGTCTCTTTTGTAGGATTAGGTTCAACTCCACCAAATTCAAAGAAAGTATGATTTTCAAGTGCTTTTATAACTTGTGTATAAACACCATTTTTTTTGATACTTCCACCACCATAAAGAAATAATACTCTTTTGTCTTTTGCTATTAATTGTGATATTTTATTTATTTTACCCTGCCCAAACTCGATTTGAGTTGGATTAATATATGAAAATTCCATTATGCTCCTTTTATAAATTATATATTAGATAAAAAATTTTTAGCTAAAACTTTCTCAAATCTTTCTAACTCTTTATCTAAATTCATATCACCTTTAAATATATCATGCACAGAAAAAGTCTCTAGTTGCTGCGCTCCACAAAATTGAAATGTTTTATGTACAGCATAATTTGCTTCATCTAAAGATAGACCATCAAAAAAGCCATCTTTATTATCAAATTCACTAATTGGACAATTATATGTAAGGCTTAGCATATATTTTTTATCAGTCATTAATCCACCACTACCATACTTTTTACTAGCATCATCCCTACTTCTTCCATCACTTATATAGGTAACTTTCCCTGCTCCAGCTGAAAAAATCTCATCAACATATTTTTTTGCTTTCCATGGTAAAGTCATCCAATATACAGGATATTGAAATAAAATATAATCAGCCCATGCAAACTTCTCTACTTCTTCATTTACATCATACTCATCATCTACAATACTATGTTTTACTGTAAAACCATTTTTAGTAAAAAACTCATCTGCTTTGTTTATAAAACTTTTTGTTAGATTTCCTTCTGCCACATTTTTATAAAATTGATGTCCATTTATTATTAATACATTTTTCATAACATCTCCTAGTATTGATATAAAAATTATATATATAATAAACTTAATCTACTCTTACTTTACTTTATGTAAGTAATGAAGTTTTATTTACTTTATGATATAATCAAGTCAATAAAAGGATTTAAAATGTATTACGTAAATGATAAAGAATATAGATGTAGTGTTTCAGTAACACTTGACATTTTTAATGATAGATGGAAATTAGCAATTATTTGGCATTTACTTGATGGCGAAAAAAGATTTAAAGATTTACATGAAATAGTAAGTGAAATTACTCAAAAAACATTAACTATTAAATTAAAAGAACTAGAAGAAAAAAATATTATTCACAGAGAAGTATATGCTGAAGTTCCTCCAAAAGTTGTTTATAGTTTAACAAAATGTGGTAAAAAACTAAAACCTGTACTTGAAGAGATGTACAAATGGGGGATAGACTATGTCGGAGAATGTGGAAAAATAACTAAGGATAACCCTTGTGAAACAACACTTTGTAAATAAGCTTAATAGATGAATACAACATCATTTTATAAGAATATAAAAGAGATAAAAGATTTTTCTAAAATTATGGACAATGGCAATTACCACAAAGTCCCTAGTGATTGGTATGTATTGATTTCTGATGTTGTTGATTCTACAAAAGCTATTGAAGATGGTATGTACAAAAAAGTAAATTTTGTAGCAGCACTTACTATTATTGGTATATTAAACATAGATAAAGAGTTAGAATTTCCTTACATATTTGGAGGTGATGGGGCAAGTTTAATCATACCTCCAACTTTATTAGACAAATCAAAAATTGTATTGTTGGAAACTGCAAAAAAGGCAAAAGAAGCATTTGATTTAGATTTAAGAGTTGGTGTTATTAGTATAAAAGAGATTGAAAAGAGAGACTCTTTTATAGAAATTACAAAATTTAATGTAAGCAAAGATTTTACCCAAGCTATAGTTAGAGGAAATGGCTTAGAACTTGCAGAAAACTTACTAAAAAAAGAGTATAAAACTTTTAAAATAGATGAAAACTTTACTTGTAATTATATCCCTGATTTTGTTGGTTTAGAGTGTAGATGGAAAGATATAAAAAGTCCCAAAGATGAAACGAGTTCGTTGCTAATAAAAAGTATAAATCCAGAAAAATCAAATGAAATTTATCAAAATACTTTAAATAAAATAAATAAAATAGCAGGTTCTTATATGCAAAGAAATCCTATCAAAGAGATAAATCAACTTGTTATATCATTTAATCCTATGGTTTTAAATGCAGAAGCTTTAGTTTTTAGTTCAAATATATTTTCTAGATTTTTTTTAATACTTAAATTACTTCTTGAAAATATACTTGGAGTTGTCTTTATGAAATATTCCATTGGACAATGGAGTAATTATAAAAATAGAGTTATAAGAACAACCGACACAGAAAAGTTTGATGATATGCTTAGAATGGTGATTTCAACAAATAAGTCTCAAACAAAAGAACTTGAAGAATACTTAGAAAAAGAGTATCAAAGGGGAGATTTAGTTTATGGCATACATAAATCAGACTCTGCGCTTATGACTTGCCTTATTTTTGAAAGACATGGAAAACATATTCACTTTGTGGATAGTTCAAATGGTGGTTATGCCTTAGCAGCAAAAGCTTTAAAAAAAAGATTAAAATCAAAAAATGAAATATGAAGTAGATAAAATAGTTTAAAACTATTTTATCCTAAAGCTAAATTTACTGCTTCCATTGCATGTATTTTAGTTGTATCATAAAGCTTCACATCAGTATCTTTTGATGAGATTAACATACATATTTCTGTACATCCTAAAATAATCCCTTCTACTCCATTTTTTACCAATTTATCAATAATTTTTAAATACTCTTTTCTTGACTCTTCTTTTATAATTCCAAGACATAACTCTTCATATATTATTTTATGTACTATTTTTATATCTTCATTATCTGGAACAAGAACTTCTATACCAAAGTTTTCTATAATTCTATTTTTATAAAAATCTTCTTGCATAGTAAAAGCAGTTCCTAATAACCCTACTTTTTTTATAGCATCATTTTCTAATACTTTTGCAGTTGCATCAGCAATATGCACTATTGGTATATTTATATTTTCTTGAATTTGTGGTGCAACTTTGTGCATGGTATTAGTACAAATAAGTAAAAAATCTGCACTTGCTTTTTCTATATTTTGAGCAGCTCGTGATAATATATCAGCAGTTTTATCCCACTCTCCACGATGTTGTAATTTCTCAATTTCATCAAAATCAACGCTATGTACAACTACTTTGGCAGAGTGTAAAGAACCTAATCTTTTTTTAATCTCTTCATTTATTTGTTTATAATATAAAGCTGTACTTTCCCAACTCATACCACCTAATAATCCTATTGTTTTCATTTTTAAATCCACTTTATAATTTTTAGCACTATAACACAAAAAAAATAAAGTAACCTTGTGTTAGACTTCACAAAATTGATTTATGGGAACCTTTATGATTAAACTTATTATTTTAGGGATTATTGCTGGTGCTTTTTTTAGTACAACATTTGTTTTAAATGAACTTATGAGTGTATCAGGTGGTCATTGGCTTTGGTCTGCCTCACTTAGATACTTTTTTATGATTTTATTTTTAGGATTAATTTTATTATTTCAAGGTGGAGTACAAAGGATAATTGATATTTTTAAACTATTTATATCTAATTATATTTTTTGGACTATAAGTGGGACTATTGGTTTTGGATTTTTTTATGCTTTGATTTGTTTTAGTGCTGATTTTTCTCCAGCATGGGTAATAGCTGCAACTTGGCAATTTACTGTTGTAGCAACACTTTTTGTACTTATGTTTTTTGGTAAGAAGTTTCCTAAGAAAATTTGGCTTTTTTCACTTATAATATTTATTGGTGTTTGTTTAGTAAATCTTGCTCATATGGAAACTTTTGATTTAAAAGCACTACTTTTAGGTGGTATTCCTATTCTTATTGCTTCTTTTTGTTATCCAATAGGAAATCAACTCGTATGGGAAGCAAAAAATGGAAATCATAAAAATGTACCTCAAATAAAATCAAAGTTGTTAAATAATGCTTTTAATAAAGTATTTTTACTCTCTCTTGGTTCTTTACCTTTATGGTTTATATTATTAGTAATCATTCAGCCCTCTTCTCCAAGTAATTCTCAGATAATTAATACAGCACTTGTTGCCCTATTTTCAGGTGTTTTTGCTACATCTATTTTTTTATATGCAAGAAATATAGCAAAAGACTCAAATGAAATTGCAGCTGTAGATGCAACACAAGCTAGTGAAGTAGTTTTTGCATTAATAGGAGGAATGGTACTTTTTAGTAATAGTTCTTTAAATTTAATTTCAATTATAGGATTAGGTCTTATTATGATAGGACTGTTTTTATTTACAAAATATCAAAATGCCTGATATTTTGTAAAACTTTATTTTATAGAGATATAAATCTCTATCTCATCTTCTTTTACATACTTTTCAAAATCTATAGTGTATTTTCTTTCATATTCACTATTGTTTTCAAAATATTCCCAAATCTCTCCCCATGTTTGTAAAACCACATCAGGAAGTTCACCTTTGTTTGAAAATACTAAATATCTCTCATCTTCAATTACAATAGCATTTTTAGGTTTTGTAACTTCAACACCAACAGTTACTTTATAGTCACCATTTACATCACTTGTATAATCACTATAAACCCCGTACATATATTTGCTATTGGCTTTATTAAAAGTGCTTCCATAAGCATTTTTTTCAATATAGTCAGCCCATAATTGAGCGATTTTACCATTTTCTGATTCTAACTCAAACTTATTATTTGTGATTGTACTAAGACCTGCAATCATTAGATTTTTTACTCTTGTTACTTTCATTAAAACTCCAATTTTATTTAATATCCAATTCCATAGAAAAATTAATCAACTCTTCTTTGTACCTTTTTACATGATTTATTTTTACTTGCTTAAATCCAAACTTTTCAAAAAATGGCTTTGCAGTTATACTTACATCAACTCTTATTTTAAATACATTATTCTTTTTTGCGATTGATAAAACATGTTCTAATAAACTTTTTCCTATACCCATACCTTGATACTCATGATGAATATAAAAACAGTCAATATAATCTTCATAAAACTCTACAAAGCCTACCAACTTATTTTGAATAATAGCTAAATAAGGTTTCGTTTTAGCTACTCTTTGCTCCCAAATTTTAAAATCTATATTTGGATTTGCCCAAGCATTAAGTTGTGCTTGTGTGTAGTCTTTACTGCAAGTTTTATGAATAGTGTTTGTAAAAAGTATTGGGATATCTTTTTTAAAGGAGTTATCATATGATTTTATTTGGATTTTCATTATTTACTGTTCACTACAAATTTCAATACCCATTTTTAAAAAGCCAGTAAAAGCAGCATTATCAAAAGATAGTGGCCCTGAAACTTTTGATTTGATATCATCTAAAACTTTAGTGTACTCTTTATAAAACTCATATGAAGGTTTTGGTTTATATATTAAGTCTGGTATTTCTAGATACTTTATGATATTTTTTGTAGTTGTTGGTTTGATAAAATATTCTGTTTGTCTGTTGAAACTATAAGGTACCAAGGTAACCAAAGTCCACTTTGCCATGCCAAATTCAGCTAAAAACTCCACAAGTCCATCAAAACCATTTTTCTTATTTCCATACAACAACTCATAAAGCTCGATACTAAGCATATCTTTTTCATAAGAAGTCAAAGCCTTAATCACATCACGAAGTTTCGCTTTATCAAAAAGCGAAACCATGACTGATTTTTGAATAGTTTTAAAATAAGCATCTACTATAAAATGTGGGTCTGAAAAATTTTCTTTTTTAAAAGCTTCTTTTGAATAAGCTTCTAATTTTTCAGGGTTGAACTTTTTTATTATACGGATTAATTTTTCATCTTCAAATCCTTTAGGATAAGCATCAAAAAATTCAGACTCCACATCTTTTAGTTTTTCTATATTCACTTTAAAAGTTTCCTTTTCAAATAATCTTTTAATTAAAAAAGATTATATCAAAGTTCAATAATAGTTAGTTTATTTCCTATCATTTGTGGTAAATATAATTTATTTGATTTCTCATCAATCCATAAATCAGCAGCTCCCATAAATGGCTCTACTTTTAAAACATACTCTTTTTTTGTTTTTAAATCATAAACTCTAATAATCCCTGATTTTTCAAAATTTACCCAATCACTTACATAAATTTTGTTGCCAACTTTTTGTACTCCATCTAAAACACCCTCAAAAGTACCTAGTTGAGTTAGTTTTTTATTCTTTAAATTTATTTGGTAAAATTTACCTTTTCCATCAAACATTGTTTTTGGACTACTTCCAAGTTCTGCAGCATATAAAATACCATCTTTATAAAATAAACCATTTGCAGTAGTAAAATCTATAACTTTTTTATAACTTTTATTTTTGATATTAACTTCATATATTGCACCAACATCTGTAGCACTCACAAAAAGAGTATGATTATCTTTTATTGTAATGTCATTTAAAAATCCAACATTATCAAAACTCAAAGAAAAAACCTCTTTTTTTGTTTTAATATCAAAACCTTTTACGGTATCTACATCTGCTACAAAAAGTGTGCTTCCAATGATTCCCATACCTTTTGGAGCATTTAAACCATCAATAAAATGTAACTCTTTTATTTTCCCATTTGTATCTAATTTTGAGATAAAACCATCACCATCTTTTGCTGTTGGTTTTAACTCTTTTCCTACATTACTTACGTAAACATCTTTATTCTTAACGATTACACTTTCTGGGCTACTAAACCCCTCAATAGTAACACTACTTGCAAAACTTATAGTTGCTACTAGCAACATAGATAAAATTGTTTTTTTCATATATCTTCCTTGTTTTTTAGAAAGTATATCAATTATTTTTCTTATTTGTTTATCTGTAAGGATTGATTATTTATCTATAAAGCTAGGATTAGTTCCGTATTCATTTGTATATAATCTAGTAAAATGAGCATGGGTTTTAAACCCCACTGTATGAGCAGCCAATCCAACCTCATAACCCAATTCTTGGATAAGAAACTTACCTTTTTCTAATCTTTTTTTCAAAATCCATTTCATGGGAGTTTCTTTGTAGATAGACTTAAACTCATTTTTAAATGCACTAAGACTTCTACCACTAAGTCTAGCAAACTCTTCAATAGTTAAATCTTTTTCGTAATTATTTTCCATAAAACTTTTCAAATCACTTTTATCCAAAATGGAATTTTGAAAAAATCTTATAATATCTTGTCTAGCATTGCTTCCTAAAAGCAACAACATCAACTCTTTTAATTTTAGAGCAAGTAATTCTTCTGTAAAAGTAGGTCTGTCATCCAAATAAAGTTTTAATGAATCAACACTATTTTGTAAAAAAGAATCAACTTTAAATTTTAATAAATTTGATGTGTTACTCGTCTTTTTAGAATTGATTTTAAAAGGTAGTTCTGAAATAAGCTGTTTTGTAAGCTGTTGTTCAAAGAAAATCAATAAACACATATACTCTTCATCTCCAACTACTTCACTCATAAAATACTCACCCTTAGTTATCAAAAAAGCCTCTCCAGCTTTTACCTCAATATCCCCCTCTTTAGTATGTAATATCTTTGTACCTTTATAAACAATATTCAAAAGATTACAGGGAATAATCGCACTGTTTTTATGAGTAGTTTCTAAGGTACAGAACTTAGCAAGAGTAATACCTTTACTAATTATTGTATCTTTAGCATGATTTTTTTTTAAATATTCTATAGCGTTCATGATTACCTCATTCTTTTAAAAGAAACTTGATATAGCATTTTCAACTTCAAGTTACCAATTCTTTTAACTCATAAAAATCATCTGAACCTTTTATTATAGAGTAAATCCTTGCTTTTATATTTTTGATAAAAGTTTTATCATGGCTTACAATTATCAAGGTATTTTTATACTCTTTTAAAGCTTGCTCACATGACTCAATCGAATCAATATCCATATAGTTTGTTGGTTCATCTAATATTATAAGTTGTATTTTATCCAATAAAGCCTTTGCAATAAAAAGTTTTCTAAGCTCTCCAGGACTTGCACTATCATTTTCTAAAAGATTTTTAGGATTTGAAGAGAGCCTTTGAATTAGGGTAAAAAGTTCCCCTTTTTTTTCATTATCCAAGTTATCTATTGCTTCAAAAAGTTCTTTTTTTTGTTTTTCTTCTATTTCTTGGGGAAGATATAAACAACTTTTTAAGGGTGCTATTTTTGAAATAAGTAGTTTTAAAAAACTGCTTTTACCTACTCCATTTTCACCTATTATTGCTATTTTATCACCTTTATTTAAAGATAAATTTTCATACATTAAAACTTTTTTTTCACCTAAAGCTAATTGACCTTTTTCTAAAAGAAAAGAGAACTTCTCTTTTTTGTTATTTTCATCTTTTATTGTAATACCTTTGTCAAAGTTTTTTTCTATTTCATTTCTTTTAGAAGATAATTCTTGGACTTTTTTAGCAAAGCTTGTTACAAGTTTTGAATCAGATTTATCTTTTCCTGTAAGTTTTGCTAGATTTATTTTCTCTTTTAGACTCTTATCTTTTGTATTTATGTTTTTTTTGGATAATCTGCTTTTTGATTGGGATACTTTCTCTTTTTGTGATTGAATATTGTTTTGTAATTTCTTTATTTTGGTATTTATGTTTTCATTTTCTTTTTCTAAAAAGTTAAAATATAAATTTAACTCTTTTATAGCTTTATCATAAGTAGTTTTATAATTATAAATTTTCTTATTTTTTATAATCACTGTATTACTGCACAAAGAGTTCAAAACCTCTCTATCATGGCTTATTAAAATACCAATGCCTTTAAAATTTTTCAAACTTTTTGTTAATATCTCTTTTGATTTTATATCCAAATGATTTGTTGGTTCATCCAATAACAAAATGTCAGGTTCTAAAAAAAGAGCAATAGCTACTTGTATTCGTTTTCTCTCCCCAAAACTAAGAGTTTCCCACCTGTAAAACCACTCCTCTTCTATGTGAAGTAACTCTTTCAATCTAAATGTTTTAGTATTGTATGTGTAAATAAACTCTTCATAGCCATTTGGTTTTTCATGAAGTTCTTGTTCACAATAATAGACCAATTCATTGCCAATGATAGTTCCCTCTTGGGAGTTTAGTATCTTGGCAATAAGTTTAAAAAGTGTGGTTTTACCAGAACCATTTGAACCAACCAAACAGCTCCAACCATTTTCAAAACTCAAATTAAGATTTAAAAATATGTCACTGTTTGAGTATTTAAAAGTAAGATTATTTATTTTTAGATATTGCATATAAATTCCTTGATATATCTATGTTTAGTATCAAGGATAAGTCAGATTTTACCCTTGAATTAGAGTAAAGTATTCATTGTTTTTTCCTTTTTTTATTTATGGATAGTATATCGTTTTTCATTTTATACTTATTTAAAAAACTTTTCTAAAGCAAAACTTACTGTTTTATAATCTTCCTTATAAACAGTATGGGAACAAAAAGGAACATTTAGAAAAGAGCAATTTGCTATCTTTTTTTGTAATTGAGCTTGGCTAGTTAGTGAAACTAAAAAGTCATTGTCTCCTCTTATTAGAAGTGTATCACAAGTGATATTTTCTACACTTGTATCAGGATGTCCACTTTGACTTTTATCTTTCCACATTGTCACAACTTCTTTGGTAAATTGTTCGAAATTTGGTTCTTTATTTATTTGTTCATATAATTTGTATTCGGATTCAAATATCATCTTTGCTTTTTCACAAGTAATTGAATCCAAAATTTTACTTATTTCTTCAATATCATTTTTTGACCAAGAAGTACCTATAAGTGCCATTTTTTCGATATTGATTTTTTTTGATGAAGCCATTCTAAGAGCAATAATACCACCATCACTAAAACCTATGATTGATATTTTACTTATACCTAAATAATTCAATACAGCATAAACATCATCTTCTAATAACTTATAACTTAATCCTTCATTACCTAAAGTTGAAGCACCATGTCCCCTACTATCAATTGCCAATATTCTATATTTTTTTGAAAAAGAATCTGCTATTTCATTTAAATCTTCAATATTACCAAAACCGCCATGTAAAAGTAAAAGAATTTCTTTCTCTTTTGATCCAATATCTTCATAATATATTTTTGTTGAATTTATTTCTAAATAAGTATTTTTTTTATGATTAAACATAATTGTATTTCCTTTATAATATGTATTAAAATAGTATCAAAAAATAAAAAAACTGATAAAAAAGATTACAAAATGTAATATTTATTTAGGGAAATGCCATTTTAATCTTTTTGTCTATGTACTAATTACATATCCTCTAGGCTATATCCAATATATTTACTAAAGTTCTTTCTCTATTGTAAAATCTAATTTTAACTCTTTATAGTAATATGTGTTACTGTAATGTATGTTACTATAATTTTTTTACATACATAGTAATTGAAAAAAGTATTAAATCTTTTATAGATTTATTAAAAAGTTCATAATGCAATATCCACTTAATTTTCCATCTTTTTCATTTTTTCAATTCTAAACCCCATCACTTTATTATCTGTCTTTTTTGTATCTTCTAAAATTTGAGAAAGTAATTCAAATGCTGTTTTAATATGCTCTGTATTTTGAGTGGTTTGATTTTGATTTAGTTTCAAATCTTCTTTTAGATTTTTTAGTTCTATTACTATATCTTTGTAAGTGAGTGCAAATTCTCTAAGCTTTGTAAAGGTACGCATGATATTTATAGTCACATCAGTAGCAACTTTACTTTTAAGGACTGTTGCTAACATATAAACACCTTGTTCAGTGAAGACTTTTGGCAAAGTTCTTGTTTTGGAAAATTTTGTGGTCGAAATTTTCGACCGCAAAACTTCAAACTCTTCTTTTGTCAATTCAAAATAAAAATCTTCTGGGAATTTTTCAGGGTTATTTTTAACAGCTTCATTTATTCTTTTAGTTTCAACTGCATAAAGAGTTGCCAAATCACTGTCTAACATAACTTTTAATCCATGTAAATCATATATCTTATCATGAATTATTATTTGAGGTAATTTTTCCATAGAATCACTCCATAATTAATATAAAGTAATTCTATCAATCTTTTTTAAAACCAATAAAAATATTATAAATTGTAATTAAATTTAAAAATTTTTAATCAAGTCCTCAAACACAGCAGTTAATCCCTCTACTTCTTTAACAGTTGTTCGCTCCCCAATACTATGAATAGTGTCATTTATTACTCCAAATTCTATGGCTTCTATTCCAAAGGCTCCAAAATATCTAGCGTCACTTGTTCCACCATGGGTTGAGTGTTTTGCGGTTACTTGTAAAACCTTTTTGATAGAGTTTTCCATAGCACGTACTACTTTTGATTCTTTGTTTGTCACAAATGGAAATGAACCCTGTGTTGTTCTAAAATCATATTCTAAACCTTCTAGGTTTTTATGGATAAACTCTTCTACAGACTCTCTTGTGGTATTAGTTGAATTTCTTACATTGAACATAAGTTTTAGTTCATTTGGTGTTACATTTGTAACTTCCATACCACCTCTTATGTCTGTAATTACCAACTTTGATGGGGCAAAATATTCATCTCCATCATCAAGGTTATGTCCTGCTAATTTTGGCAAGATTGAGGCAAAGTTATGCACAGGGTTGATACATTTTTCAGGATATGCAGCATGCCCTTGTTTACCTTTTATTGTGATATATCCATTGATACTTCCTCTTCGCCCTACTTTTATGGCATCTCCAAAAACCTCTTCACAAGTTGGTTCAGCAACAACTGCATAATCTGGGATAAAATCTATGCTTTTTAGGTGTTCAAGCATTTTGATAGTTCCATAAGTTCCTTCTCCCTCTTCATCACTTGTCATAAGGATACTTAACGTCCCATCAAAATCAAGAGCATGTTTACAAGCATATAAAAAAGCAGCATCTCCACTTTTCATATCTTGTGCACCACGTGCACTTATAACTCCATCTATAACTTCTGCTGCAAAGGGGTCTATTTCCCAACCTTGTCCCACTGGCACAACATCAATATGTCCTGCAAAACATAGATGTTGGGCTTTGTCATTGAACTTTTTATAATAAAATCTATTTTTAGTGCCTTCCATATCAAGTTTTATACAACTCCACTCAGCTCCTAAATACTCTTCAATAAAATCAAAAGCTCCATCATCATCGGGTGTTAGTGATTTAAATCTTAATAATTTTTGAAATAATTCTATAATAGTCATCTCTTTCCTTTAAAGAAGACATTGTATCAAATTTGTAATTTATTTTGCTATAATGAGCTAATATATTATTTGGAGATTTTTATGAAAAACAACCTATTTATTAAGATTTTATTATCTATATTTGTGATTTATTCCCTAGTAGGTTTCTTTATAATCCCTTATATTGCAAAAGACCAAATTATAAAAAATCTTGACAATCTTCTTATTTATAAAAGTAATTTAAAAAAAGTATCTTTTAATCCATATACTTTAAAAGTACAGATTAAAGAGTTCTCTATTTCAAACAAAAACGAGAAGCTAATAGCTTTTGATAAATTGGAAATCGATTTTTCTCTTTTAAAATCAATCTATGAGTCACATATAAGTTTTAAAAAACTAAATCTTATAAAACCTTATGTAAATATAGTCCAAGATGAAAATGAAAATATTAACTTAGCTTCTATTTTAAAACCACAAGAAAATAAAAAAGAAAAACAAACTAATGAAAAAGCAACTATTCCATCATTTAAAATCACAAAAACTCAAATCATAGATGGGAATTTTCTTTTTACTCAAATATTTAACTCTAAAAAAACAACAACCAATATAAACAACTTCAACTATACTTTTTATGACGTAGGTACATTTAAGAACTCTCTAGCATCACACAGTCTTGTTACAAATATAAATAAATATACCAAATTATATATCAATGGTGGGCTAAGATTAAATCCATTTAAAATGGATGGAAAAATAAAACTTAAAAATCTAAAACCAAAAGAATATATAGGATATACAAAAAAATTATTAGATTTTAATATAAATGAACCTACGATAAATTTAACTTTAGGCTATGATATTAATACAAAAGATGGTTTAAAACTATATATTAATACTGCAAATCTAGATTTAAAAGATTTAAAACTACTTAAAGATGATAACAAATTTTCAATTGATACTTTAAAGATTGTTCTTAATGATTTAAATATTGATGATAAATCATTAAAACTATCTAGTGTAAATATAGATAATCCAATAGGGTCTATTGTATTAGAGAAAAAAGAAGATAAAGTAAAAAAAGAAAAAACAACTACAAGTATAAGTGATGACACAACAAAAGAAAAGTCAAATTTCTTTTTAGATATAGGTCCTGTAAATATAAACAATGCCCAAATAGCTTTCCAAGATAATAACTTAAATATCCCTTTCAAAACAAAAATCACAAATCTAAATGGTAGTTTTTCAAAACTTAACTCAAAAGCTTCAAAACCTGCAGAATTGAACGTTGAGGGAAAAGTTGATGAATATGGATATACAAGGATTACTGGATTAATTGATTCTCAAAATATACAAAATCTTACAGATATTAATCTTATATTTAAAAATATTAACATCAATAATTTAACTCCATATTCAGGTAAATTTGTAGGAAGAGAACTAAATAGTGGAAAATTAAATCTTAACTTGAAATATAACATTACCCAATCAAATCTAAAAGCACAAAACAATATCATAATCAATAATATAAAGCTTGGTAAAGTAGTAAAAAGTTCAGAAGCTGCAAATTTACCATTGGATGTAGCAATTGCTTTATTAGAAGATTCAAATGGTGTTATAGATATTAACTTACCAATTAATGGAAATATAAATGATCCCAACTTTTCAGTTACTTCAATTGTTTGGAAAAGCTTTGTAAATTTGATATTGAAAGCTGTAACATCACCTTTTTCATTACTATCATCCATTTTAGGAATAACTACAGATGAGATAAAAAGTTTAGATTTTATTTATGGAGAAAGTAAACTTCTTGATTCTGAAAAAGAGACTTTAGATAATATTGCAAAGATTTTTCAAAAAAGACCAAATTTAGCTTTAAAAATTGAACCATCTTATAACATAAAAAAAGATAAAGAGGCAATACAAAAGTTAAAAATTGAGATGAAACTAGAAACCTTAACTTTAAATAGAATAAACTCAATAAAAGAATACCTTCTTAAAAAACATGCAATTCAAGAAGATAAAATACTAATCAGTGATGAAATAAAAGAAATAGATGATAAAGATGCTAAATTTGACAAGTTTATATTAGGCATAGATATTAAAAAGAAGTAGTTAAATCTACTTCTTTATAAGATATGTTGGGAAAGGGATATTTATATTATTTTCTTTTAGTGCATTGAAAATATCAAGATTTACTTTGTATTGAGTATCAAAAAAAAGTTTTGTATGCGCCCAATATCTAAGCTCAATATTTATAGAAAAATCACCAAACTCTTTTATACCAACTTGTGCTTTAGACTCTTTTGAAATAACACTTTCATCAAATTTATTTAGTACTTCATGAATAACAGCAATTGCCTGTTCAGGCTTTGAACTATAATCAATACCAATAACCGTTTCAACAACTCTATACTCAAAGGAGTTAACTAATATTTCTCCAATAATATGCTTGTTTGGGATAGTTATTTGCTCACCATCTTCTGTTGATAAAATTGTATGTGCTAGTCTTATCTCTTCTACCACACCAAAAACACCATCTACACTAATAGTATTACCCACAATAAAAGGCCGACCAATAATTATAGAAAGCCCTGCTCCATAGTTTGACAAAGTTCCTTGTAAAGCCAAACCAGCACCAAGTGATGCAGCACCAATACCTGCAATAAAAGGAGTAAGTGTAATACCAAGTTTTCCAACTGCTACAATTCCAACACCAATTATAATTGCAAATTTAACAATATTTACAACAAACTTTGTAAGTGTTACATCTAGCTCATTTTTTTCACATAGTTTTCTAACTGCTTGTGAAACTTTATTGGCAACATACCAACCAAGAATAAAGATAATTATTGCACCAATTAATTGGAAACTATAATTCACAAAAAATTCTATAATAATATTATAAAACTTCTGGATACTTTCTAACTCTTTTTCCATGTACCTCTCCTTTAAAGTTTAATAACCTTAGCACCAAAACCACCTTGACTTGGGTGGGCATCTGTAAATGATTTTACTTTAGGATGTTTGATTAAAAAGTCTTTTACTATTTTTGATAATTTTCCAGTTCCAATTCCATGATAAACTAAAACTTCATCAAAGCCAGAAATCAAACAATCAGATATAAATTTATCAAGTTTTTCTACTGCTTCTTCACCCCTTAATCCATGTAAATCAATGTTTACATGTCCACTTTGAGGTTTCTCGACAGTAACTGTTGTTTTTTTCTTAACTATTGGTTTTATCTCATTTCCAGAAGGTCTAAGTTCATCAATATTTACATGAAGTCGCATACCAGCATCAGTTAAGATAAATGCTTTTTTACCTCTGATTGAAATAATTTCACCCTTAGAACTTTTGTACTTAACTCTATCTTTTTCTTTAAAAGTATAGTTTTCTTCTACTTTTTCTACTTTTATATCTTTTACTTTTTTATGGGCAATATTTAGATGCTGGTGAGATTCTTGTGATATTTTTGCTTTAATTGCTTTTTTTGCTTCTTCTCTTGCGTCTTTGTACTCTTTATGTAATTTTGACTTTTCCATGTGAATATGGTCATCAAGTTCTTGTTTTGCCTCTTTTAGATTTCTATTCAATCTTTCATGGTTTTCAATTTCAATATCAAGTTTTGCAATTTTTTGTTGATACTCCATCTCTAAAGCACTACTTCTTTCAATCAGCTCATTTAATCTATCTTGGTCATCACCATAAACTTCTTTAGCTTTTTTTACTACATTTACAGGTATTCCATATCTTTGAGCAGTTTCAAAGGCATATGAACGTCCTATTGTTCCTTGTAAGAAATCATAAGTTGGTCTTTGATTTGCTTCATCATAAATAGCAGCGATAAGTTCAACTTTTTCATTGGCTGCCATAAGTGCAGCAAGTCTTTTATGGTGAGTTGTGATTATGATTTTTATATTTTTATCAATAAGTTCTTCAATAATCACTTTAAATAAACTTGCAGCTTCATCTGAATCAGTTCCAAGTTCTATTTCATCTACTCCAACTATTACATCTCTTTGTGTAAATAGTTTAGAAAACTCAACCATCCGTCCTGCAAAAGTTGAAATATCATTTTTAACACTTTGCGGATCATCCAAAACTGCTAAAGCATTTTTAAAATAACCAATAGATGAGTGTTCACTTGCCTTAAATGGAATTAGATATTTTGATAAAACAACTGCTGAAAGAATAGATTTTAGCATCATTGTTTTACCACCAGCATTTACACCAGTTATCATAATTACTGATTTAGAAAAATCTATTGAGATTGGTTTTCCATCATGAAGTGCTGGATGAACAAACTCTTTTAAAATATTTTTCCCATTTTTTGAAGGGATAATAAAGTTTTTATCTCCCATTTTAGCAAAAAATAATCTTGCTAAATAGTGATCAATCCTATCAAACTCTTTATTTATAAACTTTAGAAAAAGTAAATTTTTTTCAAAGGTTGAAGAAATACTCTTACAAACTTTTAATAAAACCTCTTCTTGTTTATTTTTAAGATCTGATTCTTTTTGTTTAAGTTCTGAAATTGAGTGGGGTAAAATATAAAAAAATCCAGAATTTGACCTATGTACAACAGTTGCTTTTATTATATTATTAAAACCACCTCGTACAAGTAAGGTTTCCTCTGAATTTACATAATGTACTTGTGAATCAACTAAATATGGTCTTAGTTTACTATTATTTATAGTTTTATGTAGGGCTTGTTTTATGGCTTCTTTATTTCTATAAAGTGCAGATTTAATAAGGTCTAAATCTTCATCTATACCATCTTTTAGATTTCCTTTTGAATCAAAAAAATCAACTATTTTTTCTATATCACTTGGTACTAAAACCTTATCAATCCATTCAGCTAATTTACCCTCAAAAGTGAATCTTTTTAAATAAAGAAAATAGTTTATGATTTTTATAAATTCATAAATCTCTTCAACTCTTAAAATACCTTGTTTTTGGATATGAATCAATCTTCCATCAAGGTTTTCAACTTTTTGTGGCTCTTTTAAATCATACTTTGATAATTCATTTATCAGTCTATGGTGTAAATTAATATCACCTTCTAAAACTACTGACTTCTCTCTTGCTAGTAGTTTAGAAAATGAGTTTAAATAATCTTCTAAATCTAACTTTTTAAATATCTCTTGCATATATTATTTAACTTCTACTCCATATCTTTGTAAAACAGTAACCCATGATAATGATTTTCCATCTATATCATATAATGCTGGAGTTCCTCTTACACCTAACTCTTCAGCTAACTTCATATTAGCATCAATAAGTTTATCTAAAGACTCTTCTTGTGCAGCAGTAAATTTTTTATTTTTAAACTCTTCACTATCAACAGTTACATTTAATAAAGCTTTTACCCTATCATTATTATTTTTTTTGTCTAAAATAAATCTTGTTAGAGGTATTGCATTTTTATGGAAACTTAATGGAAAGAAAAATATTTTAAGTTTTACATCATTTTTTATATTTTCAAAATATGACTCAAATTTTTTACAATAAGGACATTCTGGATCTGTAAATAAATAATATACATCTTTTCCTGTACCATAAGTTAAAGCCTCTTTACCCTCTAAAATTGAAACATCATTTGGTATAGTCATCTCTTCACCAGTATTAGCATTATAAATCTTACCAGCTATTAAATGTTTTTTATCGTTAGTAAGCGCCAATTCTTGAATATTTTCTTGAATATTTACTCTTAGTAAATAAAACTGATCATCCGCAAATGCCTTTAAAACTTTCATTCCAGAACCAGTAAATATTGGTAATTTTTCTATTTCACTAATTTGTTTTTTAGATAATTCATTTGATGCACTAGCATTTAATGAAAACAAAATACCTATTATAGATATCACTTTAAAAATCTTTTTCATCTTTTCTCCTAATTGCTATAGTAGCAAGTTATTGTTTTAAATTATAAATAAAATTGCCAATAAAGTATAGCAATAATAGTAATCAAAACTATACCTAAAATATTGAACATTAATCCATATTTTGCCATATCTTTTACTTTTACTGCACCACTACTCATGGCAATTGCATTTGGTGGGGTTGCTATTGGCAACATAAAAGCATAAGAAGCACAAATAGTTGCAACAAATAATATCAATGATAAATCAATATTACCAGCATTTCCTAAAGAGTAAAGAATAGGTAAAACAACTGATATTAGTGCAGTATTTGAAGTAATTTCTGTGGTAAAAGTTACTAATGAAGCTACTAATATTATCAATAATATAACAGGTAAATCTGTTAAGGATAATAATTGATTTGCAATTACATCTGCTAAGCCTGTCTTTGAAAACGCCATAGCTATAGAAAAACCTGCACCAAATAAAAATATAATCTCATAAGGTATTTTTTTTGTATCATCCCAAGTTAAAAAACCAATTTTAGGTAAAAACATCAATAACCCGTACCCTAAAAGTATCCCTTTTTCATTTAAACCAAGTCCCATATAGTATGGTTCAATTTTAGAGTTAACAAATAGTAAAACAACTAAAGATAATAAAATATAAAGTAACCTTTTTTGCTCATCACTTAAAGGCTTTAACTCTTTCAAACTTGAATCTATCTCTAAATCTTTAACACCCAAAGATAAAATATAAGGTATTACAATAAGCATAGCTAAAGCTAAAGGTGCTGTTAAAAATATCCATTTAATAAAAGGAATTGTTTCCAAATGATGTTGTTCCATAAAACCTAAAAGTATAAGATTTGGAGGTGTTCCAATAGGAGTTACAATACCACCAATACTTGCACCATATGCAATAGATAAAACAAATCTAAGTCTTAGTTTTATCTCATCACTTAAATATATTGCAATAGGAATTAATAAAAGCGCTGTTGTTGTATTTGATATAAGTGAACTCAAAAATGCAGAAGTAATTGCTAGAGAAAACATTATTCCCCTTGGAGTATTGGGAAAAAGTCTTAATAACTTATTTGAAATATACTTATGCAACTCTATTTTTTGAGTTGCTATTGCAATCATAAACCCACCCAAAAATAAGAAAATTATAGATTTTGAATAATTAGATACGGTTTCATTTGTAGTTAAAATATCAAATGTAGGAAAAAGTAAAATAGGAAGTAAGGAAACAACACCTAAAGGTAAGCCCTCATTTGACCACAATACAACAAGAAAAAATATAATACAAAGTAAAATAGAGTGTTGAACACTAAAATAATAGTTCAACAAAAAAAATAAAATTGCAGATAATATTAGGGTTAGTGTTATTTGTTTCAAATTAACTCCTATTTTTGTTTAGGTCTAAAAGGTTTAATAACCTCTTCATTACACTCTAAAAATGGTCCTTCCATCAAATCAATACAATAAGGAATAGCAGGGAAAACTGCATCTAAACACTCTCTTATTGATTTTGGTTTTCCTGGAAGATTTACAATTAAAGAACTTCCTCTTAATCCTGCTGTTTGTCTTGATAAAATAGCTGTGGGAACAAATTTCAAAGACTCTGCACGCATAAGCTCACCAAATCCTGGCATCATTCTATCACATACATTTTCAGTAGCTTCAGGAGTTACATCTCTTTTAGCAGGTCCTGTTCCTCCAGTAGTTACAACTAAACAACACTTTTCATTATCAACCAAATCTTTTAGTGTATTTTCGATTGTTTCTTGATTATCTTCAATACATCTATAAACAGGTTCCCATGGACTTGTTAAATACTCATTTAAGGTATCAATAATTGCTTGACCAGACAAATCCTCATAAACACCTTGACTTGCTCTATCACTAGCTGTTACTATACCAATTTTTATTTTCATTATTACCCTTTTAAAATATGTCCACTATTTTTTATTAAATAAACAGTTGAAAAATCTTTAAAAAACTCATAAGCTTTTGATGAATCTATGATTTTATCAACTCCACCTAAATATACTTCTATTCTAGTTCCCTTTTCCAAAACTTTATTTAACTTCTCTTCATCCCATTTGTAAGTAAGAAGAGTCTGTAACTCTTCATAACTTCCCTCTTGAAAATATACAGAAGAATCAATATTTGAAGGATAAGATATGTTTTTTAAGAAATTCTCACAATAACTTTTTGAATCTTTATTAAAAAACATTAACTGCATTCTTATAAACTTTTCATTTTGAGTTTGAAAAAATGCGGGTGAAAAAAGTTGAAGTAAATCAACCCTTTTTTCACTATTTAAAACCTCTTCAAAAGCCTTTATAGCACCATATGAAAATCCCGAAATAGTAAAATCATTTTCCACTAAATATTCACTAAAAAGCTCTTTTTCATCTTTTAATGAAAATCCTGAAAAATATTTAGATTTCATCTTTTTCTATAACTTCTTTTTCTATCATAATTTTTGTTAATCTATTTAACTCTTCATAATTTTCATCAAGTATGGTTTTTAGTTCAACTTTAGTTTGCTCAATTAACTCTTTATAATCTTTTGCCATGGCATACTTATCAACCATATCTTTTGCTAAATTATCTGCCTTTTTTAAATCCTCTTCAAAAATAGCATACTGTTCATCTTTTAATACCTCTATACCAATAGTTCCAGATAGATACTTTTTAAGCTCACTTTTAAGCTCATTTTTTGAAGGAAATATACTTTTTAAAGTGGTACTATTTTCATCAAACAAACCTACTTTCTCTTTGGTAATAAAAGCTTTTGAAGCTTGATAAATAGACAATATCTCTTTTTCAACATCATTTAAAATAAAATTCTCTTTTTTCCCAAATTCCAACTTGTTTTTAGCAATATCAATATGTCTATTTTCTAAAACTTTATCATTTGATTTAATCATATAAAGCATAGCTTCATTTATAAGTGTAGAAATTGTAGCAGATGAGAATCCTGATAATTCAGAAGAAAGTTTTTTAACATCAAGTTTATGTTTAATTGATTTTAAGTATAACTCTAAAATAAGTTCCCTATCATTTATATTTGGTAGGCTTAATTTAACTCTTCTATCAAATCTTCCAGCTCTTAAAAGAGCATCATCAAGAACTTCAATTTTATTTGTTGCAGCTATTACAATAACTCCATTTTCTCCCTCAAAGCCATCCATTTGAGTTAAAAGTTCATTAAGTGTCGCTTCCCTTTCATCATTTGATTTACCACTTCTTGTTTTTCCTATGGCATCTATTTCATCAATAAATATAATTGATGGGGCATTTGCCTTTGCTTTTGCAAAAAGTTCACGAACTCTTTTTGCTCCCATTCCCACATATATTTGAACAAAACTTGCACCACTTTGATAAAAAAATGGAACATTTGCTTCTCCTGCAACTGCCCGTGCAATAAGTGTTTTACCTACACCTGGAGGTCCATAAAGTAAAACACCTTTAGGTAGTTTTATTCCATACTTGTAGTATTTTTTAGGATTATCTAAAAACTCAACTATCTCTTCAAGCTCTTCTTTAACACTTGCAATTCCAGCAACATCTTTAAAGGTAGTATTTGGTTTTATAACTTCAATATGAGAATTATCTTCTTCATTTTTTATGTCTTCATTTTTTGCTTGTGTTTTTTGAAGTTCTTGCTCAAAAGCAGAGTTTTTGATTTTGTTTTTATTAATAAATTCCTGAATTTTGTCCTTTTTTAGTCTTGCAACAACAGCAAATACCAAAAGAATAAATATAAAAATCAAACCAAAACTATAAGTACTACTTTGGATATAAGAAGAACTTTTATAAATAGTATAAAAGAAAAGAACAACTAATGCTGTTCCCGATAAAATCATAAGTTTTAAATTTTTATCTCTGTTTTTTTTCAAATCATTAGAATTTTGCAACATTGACTTTTTCCTTTGCTTCATAATTCTCAATAAAAACCCAATCTCCAACCAAATCAGCACTACTTTGGATTTCTATTTGATTAAAGTGTTGATCCAAACCTAAATATTTACCATTTTTTTCTTGTTCAATTAGAACTTCTAATGTTGTTTTATTATTTTTTCTAAAATTATAATTTTTTTCATCAATAATTGAAACAAGTTCATTATATCTTATTTTTGCAATATCACCTTTTACTTGCTCTTTCATTGTAGCACTTGGTGTTCCATCTCTTTTTGAGTAAGTAAAGGCATGAACATGGGTCAATGGAAATCTATGTAGATTTTCTATAGCCTCTTTCCATAACTCTTCAGTTTCACCAGGGTGCCCAACTATAAAGTCTGTTCCAAGGGCATATCCATTATCCTTTAAAAATTCAAAAAGCTCTAAATCTTTTAAAACTTTATTTCTTCTATTCATAATTTCAAGCATCTTTTTAGAAGTATGTTGAAGTGCTATATGAAGATGTTTTGCCATAAATGGTTCATTTATGATTTCTCTAAACTCATCATCTATCTGGATAGGCTCAATACTTCCCATTCTAATACGTCTAACACCTTTTATTAGTGACATTTTTTTTAGAAGTTTTGCCAAAGATGTATGTTGTTTTTTTCCATATGAGCCAACATTTGTACCTGTTAAAATAAATTCACCAAAACCATTTGCAGCTAGTGTTGTTACTTGTTCAAGTATTTTATCTTCACTATAACTTCTAGCATCACCTCTTACATAAGGAATAATACAATACGAACATCTAAAATCACATCCCTCTTGAATTTTGATAAATGCCCTACTTTTACCTACAAACTCTTCAACAATAGTTTCATCTATATGTTCTAAATCACCAGCATTAAAAAATCTCTCTTCATTTTTAAGAAGTTCATTAATATTTTCTTTTTCGCTATGACCAAATAAAGAATCAACTTTGTCCTCTTTAAATAAAGTTTCACCTTTAGTCCAAACTCCACAACCTGTGAAAACAACTCTTGGTTTATTTGGAAGTTTATTTAGTGAGTTTATATAACCTCGAGCTGTAGTATCTGCACTATTTGTAACTGTACAAGAGTTGATAACAACTACATTTGCTTCATTTTCATTTTGTGTAATTTCAAAATCTTTTAGATTACTCATCATAACTTGAGTATCAAAAACATTTGTTCTACAACCAAAAGTTTTAAAATAAACCTTTGGTTTTGTACTTGTAAAATTCATCTATTATAGAACCTCTGGAAGATCTGCTGGAGGAACTCTTTGTGATTTGTTTTCCCCCAAATTAATTTGTTGAGTAGGATAAGCAATCGTAATGTCATCCTCTGCCATAAATGCCTGTAATATTTCAGGAGACATTGTACTTCTTAAAACAAGAGCAGCATAAGAGTTTGTAAGATACCAAGAAGATATAACAATACCATATGGCTCAACAAAAGTATAAACTCTTGGCTCTACTCCTGTTGCTCTTAGGGCATATTTATTTCTCATTTTGGATAACTGTTTTCTTGTGATATCAGTATAACCTTTTGAATAGTGTTTTAATATCTCTTTTGCAATATGCTGTGCTTTTTTATAGTTTGAATCAAAAGTAATAGTAATATCAATACCATCCCAAACAGTTCTTAAACCTGAGTGAGTATAGTTTGCAATCATTTCAGAAAAAACATAGTTATTTGGTATAAAAAATATTCTTCCTGTTCTTCTATTAACTTGATACGAAGTTAAGGTAATATCTTCTCTAATTGTAATTTTAAATAATGAAATATCAAGTACATCACCAACTGCTTCAACACCACCTCTTGTTACTTTTATCCTATCACCAACTTGAATAGAACCAGAAGTTACGATTACCATCCATCCAAAAATAGACATAAACCAGTCTTTTAAAGCAATAGCAATCCCAGCTGATGCAAATCCTAAGATTGTAATCACATAAGAAACATTGTCAATATATGAAAACAAAACTATCATAACAATCAAAAATACTAATACGAAATTAATAACTTTGTTTGCCATATAAAAGTTTTCATTTTGAGAAAAATACTTTTTAAGTGCAAGTTTTACTAAAAATGAAAATACAAATACAACAGCAATAATTGAAAATATAATCAAAGTTTTAGATATTTGTTCTGAAATTTGATTATCTGTTTCTAAAATAACTTGTTCTATTTTTCTTGTATAAACTTCATTTGTAGTTGTTAAAATTTCTAAAACTAGATTAAAATCTTTTTTCTGTGCATCTAAAAAATTTATCTTTTTTTCGTACTCATCTTTAAAATCAATATTATATAAATCTAAATAAAGTAGCATCTTTTTATCTAAAAGAATTATCAAATCTGAAACTTCATCAATCGTCTTACTAAACTCTTTTTTGTGGTCTTTCATTTTCTTTTTATAAGAAAGAGCATTTATAATACCAAAAGGATTTGTTATTACTTCATATTTTTCTATTTCAGGTGGGTCAATAAGTTTTCCTACTGGTGAGTCTTTGTATTCTGAAATAAGTTCTAACTCATTGTTTTTAATTCTTATTTTATTTTCAACTTTATAAATTAAATCTCTATTTTTTTTATTTACTTCTGCTAATTCAGTCTTTAAAACATGAAGCTCTTTTGAGATATTTCTATAGGCAATATAATTTGAATATCTTTTTAATAAAATATTATCTTCAAGTATTTCGTCTATATTTTTAATGTCAGAAGTTAATTTTTCAATCTTACTTTGTACTTCAGGAGTTGGTTCTAAAACTACAATTTTAGCTTCTTCTTTTACTTCTTTATTAGAAGTTGTATCAGGTGCAGGATTTTCAGTATTTGCAGCACTTAAAGCGATAGCAAAAAAAATAGTAAAAACAAGAAAAAATATTTTTTTCAATTAAAATCCTTTTAAAACTTCAATAACATCTGTTTTAGATATTTCATCAGTAATTTTACAATCACCAATACCAACTGGTAAGATAAATTTTATCTTATCATCAAGACTTTTTTTGTCTAAGAAAAAGTGTTCATAAAAATCTTCCACATCATCTATTTTATAACTTGTTGGGATGTCATATTTTTCTAAAACAGCTTTTACTCTTAAAGCATCATTTTCACTCATAAGTCCAACTTTTTTGGCAACTTCATTTGCCATAATCATACCAATACCAACAGCTTCACCATGAAGATATTTTGAGTATTTTGTTTCATTTTCAATCACATGTCCAAAAGTATGTCCATAATTTAAAGCAGCTCTGATTCCATTTTCTTTTTCATCTTGTGATACAACCCAAGCTTTTGTTTCAACAGATTTTTTTATAGCAACTTTTATATTCTCTTCATTTGTTAAATCATTTTTTTCAATCCACTCAAAAAAATCTTTATTGAAAGTTACTGCCATTTTTACTATTTCTGCAACACCTGCTGCAAATTCTCTTTTTGGTAAAGTAGTCAAAAAGTATGGGTCAATATACACAGCTTTTGGTTGATGGAAAGCTCCAATTAAGTTTTTACCAAACTTATTATTTACTCCCGTTTTACCGCCAACACTTGCATCAACTTGTGATAGCAAAGTTGTTGGAACTTGTATAAAATCAATACCACGTTGGTAAATAGATGCACAAAATCCAGTCATGTCACCTATTACACCTCCACCAAATGCAATTAGTAAAGATTTACGATTTAATCTATTTTCAAAGCAATGCTCTAAAATCATATCAACAGTTTCCATGTTTTTATACTCTTCACCATCTGGCACGGTTACTATACTTAGATTGTTAGATTTTATTTTATTTTTTAAATATTCTAAGTGAAATCCACTAACTGTTGGATTAGTTACAATTACAACTTTTCTATCAAAAGTTAACTCTTTTAATTTATCAATAGTTATATCATATGAAATG
The DNA here is from genome assembly GCF_050300555.1 of Arcobacter sp. Taxonomy (NCBI): domain Bacteria; kingdom Pseudomonadati; phylum Campylobacterota; class Epsilonproteobacteria; order Campylobacterales; family Arcobacteraceae; genus Arcobacter; species Arcobacter sp. Next base: position 35,789 of record NZ_JBNKXY010000013.1, on the reverse strand, counting down.
TTATTTGGTAGTTTTATATTTACAATCATTTTTAGAATTCCAAGGTTTATAAAGTAAGTAGATTATATCTAAAAAGATTTAAGAAAAGATAAGCTTTTTTTACAAAAAGTCTTTATTTTATGTACGTGTAGTATTTTCTTTTATTTCAAGTTCTAAAACATCTGATTTTATTTTATGGTAATAATATTCTTGCTGTTTATGTGACAAAACTTCCAAATACTGATTTACCAATTCTATATAGTTTTTTTTGTTAGACATTTTATTTTTTTTGAGAAACATTTCTCCTTCTCCAGTTATTAACCACTCAAGAGAAATATTATATTTTAGATTCAATTTTTCAAGAAATGTATGAGGAATATCTTTTACTTTAGCTTGTTCATAACTTTGATAAGTTCTAATTGGCATATTTAAATCTTCTGAAAAATCTTTTTGTGATGAAAAACTCAAAGCTTCTCTTACTTGTTTAATTCTTTTATATATCAATATTATATTCCTATATAACAAATTTATGTGTTTTTTACTTGACATAAAACATTATCTTATGATATTATTAATATCATAATGTTACAAATGAGTTTCATTTGTAGTATAACCTGTAAGAATACCGAAAAATCGTTTATTAATCAAATAAAAATTCGAAAAATTATTTAATAAAATTTTGCTTTGACAGATATTTAAGGAAGAAAAAATGATAAAAATTATATTTAACTCTGAAACTAATAAATTTGATATATACAGAAAATCTGCTAACAATAATGATATAAAAGAGATTTTAGAAGAGAGTTTAAATCATACTGAAATAAATGAAAAAATATCTGAATTTAGCACACAAATTTACAATATGGTAAATACATTAAATGAATTATATCTCGCTGTACAAAAAAATCCTTCTAATGACATCTCAACTTAAAACTCAAATAACTCTTTTAATTTTTTGTGATTTAATATTTTTATATATCCCTCATCATTTTCTATAATTTTATCTTTTTTTAGTTTCGATATTTTTCGAGATAAAGTCTCTGGTGTTATATTTAAAATAGAAGCAATTTTCACTTGTCTTAAACTAGATAATATCTCTTCATTTTCATATAAAAATTGTGCTATTTTTATATTTGAGTCTGCTGTTATGTTGTAGTTAATAAAATTTTCTAAAGCTTTAATCTTCTTAGTTAATGACTTAATTAGCATCATTGATATTTCAGGTTTAGCTAAAAATCTTTTTTTAAATTCACTATATTCTATAACATAAATTTCTGAATCGGTTTCAAAAGAACAATTTGCAGGATAAGGTATCTCTTCATAATTCGCAATTTCTGCAATAAAAGTTGGTGCCAATAAATTATGAATAATCACTTCATTATCTTTATAATCATGCTTATAAACTCTTACTATACCTTTTACTAGAAGATACAAGTATTTTGCTTCATCACCTTTATAAAAAAGTATTTCATCTTTTTTATAATATTTTTTTCTACTAATTTTTTCTAACTCTATTTTTTCTTTTTCATCTAAAGAATCAAAAAAATAGTATTCATGTATTTTCATTGTTTTTCTTTGTATTGATTGGTATCAATTTAATTTTTTTTATTTTATGTAAAAATCATAAAATTTAAAATAAAACGAGGTTTAAAATGACTATAAAAGAATACATGACTCAAAATCACAAAGAGTGTGACGAGATACTTGCACAACTAGAAAATGCAGTAGAAAATAACAATTGGAATAAAGCAATTGAATTAAATGAAAAATTTAAAAATGAAACTTTAAAACATTTTGATATAGAAGAAAACTATCTGTTTCCTATGTTTGATGAAAAAGCATCAACTGGTGGCTGTGGTCCAACACAAGTGATGAAAATGGAACATGAGCAAGCAAGAACAGTTTTTCCTAAAATTGAAGAATCTATAAAAGAAAAAGATAGTGATAGATTTTTTGGACTAAGTGAATCACTAATGATACTAATACAGCAACATAACTCAAAAGAAGAACAAATGTTATATACAATGATTCAAAATCTTTTCAATGATGAAAATGAAACTATAATAGAAGCATTAAAAAACTATGAATTTAACTAAAACTATTATTTTAGATGTAAGTGAGCTTGAAGCTCCTTACCCACTTTTAAAAGGTATAGAATCAATTCATAATTTAAAAGATGATGAAATACTTATTTTCAAACATAGAATGAGTCCTTGTAAACTTTTTGAAGTTATAGAAAAAAATAATTTATGCTATAAAATCATAAAAGATGAAGAAAATATTTTTGAAATGAAAATTTACAAGTAAAGGCTTAAATATGCAAATGCAAGGCTTATCTTTAGATCAAGCACCCCCTTACAAAATTCCTATGTTTTATTACATAATAGCAAGTATTTATTTAGTAATTTTTTCAATACTTACTATTTTTTATGCTCTTCAAATAAATAGTAGATACTACTATGAGGCAATTGCTATTACCCATATATTAACACTTGGTTTTTTTACCCATGTTATGTTTGGTTCGCTTTTTCAAATGGTTCCTGTAATTATTGGAGTTGCATATAAAAATGTAACTCTAAAAGCTAAAGCAATACTTATTTTGTTGAATATGGGAACATTATGTTTTGTAACAGGTTTTTTCTTAGCAAATAAAATTTTTATGTTTATTGCTGCTTTATGTTTAATCCTTGCACTTATATATTTTGCAATTAGTACTTTTCTTACTATTATAAAAACTGAAGATAAAAATCCAACTGTTAAGACATTTTTGTCTGCTCTTATTCTTTTAGTTTTTGGGGTAGCTTTTGGTATAATATCTTTAATAAATCATGGTAGTGGTTTTACTTCTAAAAACTTTGCTGATGCACATATAAGTTCAATATTCTTTGGTTGGTTAATCATGCTTATTTCTGGAGTTTCTTATAAAGTAATTCCTATGTTTTATGTGACAAAAGAGTATCCACTTTTTATAAAAAATCATTTTTATTGGTTACTTTCTTTAATTATAATTATCTTATCACTATTAACAATCTTTGATTCAAGTGCTATTGCTCTATTAAAAATTATTCTAGCAATAACTACACTTATATTTTCAATTACAACCATATATTTACTAAAAAATAGAAAAAGACCAAGAAGAGACACTACAATCAATCTTTGGTATTTTTCAATGATTAATTTATCTTTTGTATCAATTATTTGGATTTATTCTATTTACTTTGAAAAAGATTTAAACTTTTTACTTGCTATTATGTTTGGACTTGGATTTGCTTATTCTATTATAAATGGAATGTTATATAAAATAGTTCCATTTCTTACGTGGTTTCATCTAAGTTCAAAAATGATATTTGATGCAGAGATGACTTTAGTAATCCCATCTAAATATATAAAAATACAATACAATATCTACATTGTTTCTTATTTTATCTTTTTGTTAGCTATTTTATTTAAACCCTTAGTCTATCCTGCTAGCTTTTTATTTCTTGTTTCATCTTTGATATTAAGTTATAACATTATAAATGCTTTTAAATATTATATAAAACTAAACAAGCCTATTTTGACTTAGTTGAAAACATAACTCTATAATTTATTTTTTCTATAAACTTTTATAAAAACACACTTTTATATCACTTTTTTATGTAATCATTCTTACATAAAAAGGATTTATTATGTTAAATGAACATGTCAATATATATATTACAAATATAGATAAAGAGTATATGGATGTAATTCAAAATGAATACAATGAAAAATTTCATATAAAAGACAATAGTATTCATTTGGAAATTCCAAAATCTTTATATGGAAATTCATTATTAATAGAGTTACATGATTTCTTAGAAAAATTTAAAAATAAAAAAAAATATCAACTAACTTCAAATTGTAGCTTTGATGTAAATAATTTACTTTTAATAAAACCTAATAAAATAGAATATCTAACTTTTAAAGAGGGAGAATTCTTAAAACACTTACTAAAAACTAATGAAATCATAACATATGAATATATGAGTGAATTACTATGGAATGATAATATTAATATCTCACAAAATGCTCTTAGATTATTTGTAAAAAATTTAAAGAAAAAATTACCAACAAAAATATTAAAAAATATCAGAGGAATTGGATATAAATTAAATCTTAGCTATTAAAGTTATATCCCCAATTTTTAACTTAAAATTTATTTCTTTCTATGAAATAAAAATATATGATACAACTACTAAACTGATATTTAAAAGGATATTTTTATGTTGATGTATTTAATTATATTTGTTATTGTAGGTTTTATTGTGGCAAAGCTTCTAAAAAATACAAAAAAAGCTTTTCTTATTTTTACTTGTTTAGCAATTTTATGTGGAATAGTTTATGCTCCAATGTGGGGATTAGTAAGCTTTGGAGAGATGGCTTTTGGTTACTTTATTGTAGTTTTTACAAGAGATTAGAAAATAATAATGAAATAAATAGTTGGCGACCCCATCAAGATTCGAACTTGAGTTTACAGGAGGAAATCCTGTCGTCCTTGGCCACTAGACGACGGGGTCGAAGATTGGAATTATAGTTTAGATTGTTTTTATTTATGCTTAAAAATTATGGGAAAATTGAGAAAAAGGGCTTTTGCATAAGCCCTTTTTTGATTATTAGATGTCAGTTACTGTTATATCTGTGTCAATATAAACTGTCACATTATCATTAGTCCATACATCAAATGTATCATCACCATCTTCTACTTGTACATCTGATTTTTCCCATGCAACATCACCAGCATCATTTGTTAAGCCAATTTCATCACCTGCATCGCCGATAATTTTTAAGATATTATCATCATCAGTTAGTGTAATTACATCTTGTACATCTAAAGTTGAACTATCAAGTTGATTATTGTTTTCAAGATTTATTTTTTCTATATTTTGTGCTGACATAGAATCAAAATCTAAAATAGTATTTTCTTCAATTACTAAAGTATCAGTACCTGCTCCACCATCAACTGTGTCATTTACTTCAAAAGTAATAGTATCATCTCCAGAAGTTCCAGTGATAATAGATGTATCAACTACTGAAGTAATACTATTTAAATCACTTGTATCAATTTCAGAAGAACTTACTAACGTAACATTTGCATTTCCTTCTTCATCTAAAGAAACATTATAACTACCATCTTCATTTGCAAGGATTTCATTTCCATTACTATCTTTTAGAGTAACATTATCAGGAAGGTTATCCATTTTTACACTAGAAAAAATTCCGCCATCAATATCTAAATTTAGTGAGATAGGATATTCATATTGTGTTTCCAATGGAGCAGAAAGTTGAATTGATTCACCAGAACTAAATTCAATATTTTCAATGTTTTGGGCAGTCATTTTAAACATACCATTATCATTACCCCAATAGTCTATAGTTGCAATACTATAAGTTCCATCATCATTGTGTGTTATTCTATAATCATCTTTATTACCTTTTAGAACTAAAGTGTCAGTTCCTTCTCCTCCATCAAAATGACTACCAAGACTCAATGTATTCATAATAGCTTTATCATTACCAGCTCCACCTTCTATGTGAGCATTGTGAACCCAAGCATAACTATCTTTTATCTCTATTGTATCATTTCCAGTTCCACCATAAGCTTTTTGATTATCATTTAAGTTTAATCTTATATAGTCATTTCCTTCTTCACCATATACTGCAACTCCTGAGTTAGAATAACCATCTTTAACTTTTATATAGTCATCACCTTCACCAGCATATACAGTTTGATTTGTTCCTAAACCTAGTTCAATACTATCATCACTAGAAGTTCCAGTTGTTGTTTTATAGTTATTCCAATGCCAGTCCTCATCATTGTCAATAGAATTTTCTGTTCCTGTTTCCTCTTTAGCTACTCCAACACTATCATTTATAACTTGAGCATCACCTATACTCATTTGTACATTTGGAATAATTTCAACATGAGCGCTATTACTTACGCTATTTTCATCTCCATTAACATCTGTTGCTGTTGCTATTGCTGTCACTGCGAATTTTCCAGCACTTTCTGGAATATACATTTTTACATCAGTAAGATTTACACTTGTTCCATCAACAGGGATTACCCAAGTTCCAGCTTCTGTTCCTGCATGTCCAACTTCTAGTGTTGCACCTGTTGGGATTCCATTAAGTGTTACAGATAAACTTTCACTTCCATCTGTATCTGCAAGCATAGCACTTACATCAACGTTGTATTCAAGCATACTTTCTGTAGGAGCCATATAAATATTATCTATAGCCATACCTGCATTATCATTACCCGTACCAGTTTCTTTAAAAGATAATAAGTTTGAACCATCACCAGAACCACCAACAAGTTCAATATTTTGTGTTTCCCAAGTAGTATTATTTCCATCTATTGTAGCTACACGTTCACCACCCCAATAGACTTCTAAAGAAGCTGAATCTGTACCTTCCCATTGCATTAATGCTTTATCAATAAAATCAAAAGATAATGAATAAGAAACGCCATCAACAGCATTTATTACTTGACCTATTTGAGTATTGTCATTATCATTATCGTAATAGTTTGTTTCACCTAAATCCATATAATTATCACCATCAGTTGAACCAATACCTGCATGATATTTATTATGAACTTCCATTGTAGTTGCATCTGCACCTTCATTTGAAATAAGAGTCCATCCTGTCATAGACTGCATACCTTGCCATCCACCATCAACAACATCAATATTAGATACACTATTTCCAGCAGCATCTGTTCCACTTACATCTTCAAAACTTCCATTTACTACAAGATTAACATTGCTAGATGATACATTTCCTGTTGCTTCAACACTAATTGAAACATTTATAGGTGCATCAGCTACTGCTTCAATATTTATAGTTGTTGTGGCACTATTTTCACTCCAAGAACTACCATCACTTACTTTATAATCAAAACTAACATCTACATCACTATTTGATGCTGGTGTAAAGATAAGATTTCCAGAATTTATATCATCAACACTTATTTCATCTCCAGCATTTACTGCTATACCATTTAATGTCAAAGCACCAGCAACTGGTAAAGAAGTTATTTGAACTGCACTTAAAGAGCCACCGTCATCATCACTAAATCCAAAATCATCTACACTAAGTGTTAAAGCTGTATCTTCTAATGTAGATACACTATCATCTTGAGCAGTAGGGATAAAGTTTCCAGTAGCTACATCATATGTACCATCAGCAAATTTTACTATTTCTACATTTCTAAGTTCAGTAACATCTCCTTTTCCATCTCCATCACTATCACTTGAAGTACCTTCAGTCACAATTACATTTCCGTTTGCATCTGTTGTGATTGTATAATCAGCCATATTATGACCAAAAGTTACAGTGTCATTTCCATCTCCACCATCTATTACGACTTTATCATTTGTATCATCATTAGCACTTGTAACAATGCCATTTTCATTTATACCTATTAGTGTTGCATCTGTATTTATAACATCATTACCACTACCTGCCATAATAAAATCATCAGTTGATTCTGTATTAATTCCTGACCATGCACCATGCCAATAATGTGTGCTATCAGTTTGTGCAGTTTCGTTTCCTGCTATATCTGTTTCACTTACTTTAAAAAATTCATTATCATTTATACCAGTTGCTGATAGATTTGAAATATCTGCACTCCACGTTCCATTAGCTTGAACAGTAGCAGTTCCTACACTGTTCCCATCTTCATCATAGATAGTAATAGTGTTACCAGCCTCTGCACCAGTTCCAGTCATAGTTACTGATGTATAATCACCATTATTATCTACAATATCTGTAATAGCCAATGCAGAAATATCACTTGCACTTGTATCTACAGTTATTGTTTGTGTTTCAACTCCTGTATTTCCTTCACTATCAGTTGCTGTGATTGTAAGAGTTTGTGTACCATCTGATAATTCACTTGTAGTAATAGAATAATTACCATTTTCATCTGCTGTAGTAGAGCCAACTACATTGCCATCTTTATCAGTTATTGTAACAGTTGCACCATTTTCAGTTACACCAGAGATTGTTGGAGTGTTATTATTAGTAATATTATCACTATTACTAATACCTGTATCACTTTCATCTGTAATATCTGCAGTTGGTGTCAATGTTAACCCATCAGAAGATATTGTTACAGCTGAAGTTGTACTTACTTTTGCGCCTTCTGAATCTGTTGCTGTTACAGTTATTGTATCTACTCCATTATAGTTTGCATCTGGAGTATATGTTATTGTTCCATTATCATTTACTGTTACTGTTCCATGTTCTGCTACTGCACTTACTGACACTGCTCCTTC
>NZ_JBNKXY010000013.1:0-27404 GCF_050300555.1 Arcobacter sp. | reverse complement strand
GCTACTGCACTTACTGACACTGCTCCTTCTACATCACTTGCTGTATATGTAATTGACGTACTTCCATCTTCTGCTACTGTTTTTGTAGTCTCTACTGTTAATGTTGGTGCTTCATTTATATCATTTGCTGTAATTACACTTGTTTTTGTTAGTGTTGCTCCATCATCTATTGTTGTTCCTCTTCCACCATTTTGAAGGTCTATTTCTTCTATTAAAGATCTAGATCTTCTACCTTCAGGTTGTTGTACTGCAGAAGACACTTCTTCTGGCTGTGTTGCAACATCATCAATAATATTTAATGTTTTTACCTTATTACCAGCTGCTGATTCTTCAATTAAAGATAAAAGTTGTTCAAAAAAACTTACTTCATCAAATTGACCACTTTCATTCATAAAGGCAATAGCTGTATCATCAAGTTTGTCCATAAGACCATTTACTATTTCACCACTATTTTGACTAATTAAATCAACAATATTTTTAATTAAAATATTGTGTCCATCAGGAAAAGTAATATCCAATGAACCATCATTAATTTCCATTTTTAAAGAAGTTGCTAATTCTGGTATAAAAACATAATCACCTTTATTTACATTGATTAAATCAGTTGTATTAATATCATATAACTTATTTTCACCATTTGGACTTTTGATTGTAATTTGATTTGCCATGCTACATCCTTTATTTTCTATATACTATAATTTTAATCTCATTATTTAGATTCATAACTTAAGTAAATCTTAATTTAATCAGTAAAGATAGTTTTTTTAGTAGGTTAATATGTTTTAAAACATATTATATAAGTGTTATTTTGTAGGAGTTGTTTTAGAAAAAATCACATACTTTTTATTTAAAGTTGTTTTAAATTCTAAAGACTTAGATTTAAGTTGTGAATAGCTTAATTCGAGCTTTTGAGTATCTTTCCATTTAGTATCTACAAAAATAATATTTTTAGAATCATAGGCAATAATATCAATTTGAACATCTTTATTATTCCACCAGCTTCCAATATTTGTTGGAATAAATCCTAAATATTTATATGGATCTTTTTTTACTAAATTTAAAATATAATTTTTGTAAACGTTTCTTTCAATTCTTTTTGTAAAATCATTTCTTATATGACTTATCACACCATATGTATCATTTTTTTGTAAAGCAGAATAATTAGGATAAATATAACAAAACCAAAATTTAATGAAATTATCTTCAATCTCATATCTACCAAATTTACTTTTTTTGATATCTTCATTTATAGGAACATATTTCTTTAAAATCATAATATCTATGAGCTTTTGTAAATATCTTGTCAAATATGTTGACTTTAGATTTAAAAAGCTAGCAATATCGCCAATTTTATTATTACCAACAGCTACGGCATAAAGAATCGAAGAATATGTAGAGATTTCATTTAAATCTTTTTTTAAAAAATCAATTCCTTCATTAAAAAAAAGACCTTCGTAGCTTAAAAAATTTTCTTTAACATTAAGTAAAAAATCTTTTTTACAATCATAAAGTTTCAGATATTCTGGATTTGTACCATATGCACTAAAAATATGTATAATATCTCCAGCTTGCACATCAGGGATAAGCTCTTTAATACTTGAATAAGGTAAATTTTCCAATTTAATTATATTGGATGATTTTTTGTATATATACTCATCATCTTTGTCACTAGATTTGATAGAAGATAAAATAACAACTTGTATATTTGAACTTGATAGCTCTTTACTCCAAGTTTTATAAAAAATATTTAAAGCATCTTTTTCTACTTTTAATAAATTTTGAAAATCATCTAAAACTAAAATTAGTTTTTCATCAAACTTAACTTTTGAAAGTACTTTTAAAAAGCTCTCAAAATTATCAATTTTCTCTATTTTTTTATTATAAAAGTTTTCAAAATTTTTATGTATTGTATGAAAAGTTATTGAATTAATCATCTCTAAAAAAGAGATATAAAAGCTATTTTTGCCTTTTATGTAGTTGTTTATAAAAGTAGTCTTACCTATCTTTCTTCTTCCAAAAACAAAATTAAATGATGAATTTGGTATAGAGAAATCTTTTTGTAGAATTTCAAGTTCATTTTCTCTATTTAAAAACATAGACTACCTTTTAAAATAATTATTTAATTCTATGAACTTATGACTTAATAAAGTCTTAGATTACCTTAATTTCTTAAATTTAAATTTATATAATTTATACAAACTTGATGGAATATCTTCATAAAAACCATCTTTTGTTATAACAACCACATCGGAAATATTTTTTGCATAATTTTCATCAAAACTTTTTTTTGTTTCATTTGCAGATGAAGAATAAAGAATATTAAATTTATTTATAAAATTATAAAATTTATTATCTCTTTTTATTACTCTAAAGGACTCACCATTTGGATATATAAAAGTAGAGTTTTTTGAATTTCTAACTCTTTTTTTATGATGATTTGGAACTCTAGTATATTTTTTTAAAGTTTTAAAGGAATCAGTAGTCCTAAGTATCTTTTGAGTTTTTGGTCTTGCTTTTATAACTGCTAGCTTTTCAAAATCATTTGATGAAAAGCCAACAGTTGTATCTGTTTGTACTAAATAAACAGAGTTAGGATTCATATTTAACTATTTAAAAACTCTTGGATAGATTTTGGTGATAATCCATCTTTCTTTTTAAGCTCTCTCATAGCTTCAAGACAAGCTAAAGCAGCTGCAGCTGTTGTAACATATGGAACGTTCATTTTTAAAACGCTTCTTCTAATAGCTTTACCATCTTCTTTTGAAGACTCTTTTCCATCACTTGTATTAAATGCAAGTGCAATTTCACCATTAGTTATAGAGTCAGTAATATTTGGTCTTCCTTCAGAGATTTTAAGAACTTTTTCACACTCAATTCCTGCATCAACAATTGCTTTATGAGTTCCACCAGTAGCAACTACTGTAAATCCTTCATCAATAAGTCCTTTTGCAATTTTAGGTGCAAATTCTTTATCTAAATCACATAATGAAATAAATACTTTCCCCTCTTTTGGTAAATCATTTTTTGCAGCACTTTGTGCTTTTGCATATGATTCACCAAAACTATCAGAGATACCCATAACTTCACCAGTTGATTTCATCTCTGGAGTTAAAATCATATCAGAACCACTAAGTTTATTAAATGGGAAAACTGCTTCTTTAATAGCAACATGATCTTTTAAAATAGGTTTTAATACTCCATTATCTTCCCATACAAGTTCACTGTTATATACATCAAGTGCATTTCTTAAACTCTCTCCCCACATAACTCTTGTAGCTACTTTAGCTAGTGGCATACCAGTTGCTTTAGATACAAAAGGAACTGTTCTTGAAGCTCTTGGATTTACTTCGATTAAATAAATTTGTCCTTTATGAATAGCATATTGAGTATTCATAAGTCCTACAACACCAAGACCAAGCGCCATTGATTTTGTTTTAGTTTCAAGTTCTTTGATTAAATCATTGCTAATAGATACAGGAGGTAAAGAACAAGCTGAATCCCCTGAGTGAACACCAGCTTCTTCAATATGTTGCATAATTCCACCAATATAAACTTCTTTACCATCACAGATACAATCAACATCAAGTTCGATTGCTCTATCTAAGAATTTATCAATAAGTACTGGTGCATCATTTGAAACAGAAACTGCCTCGTCCATATATTGCTTTAATTCATTTGTTGAATAAACAATTTTCATCCCTCTTCCACCAAGTACGAAAGAAGGTCGAACAAGTACAGGATAACCAATTCTTTCTGCAATTTCTATAGCCTCTTCAACCTCTACAGCTGTTCCATTTTCTGGTTGTAATAATCCAGCATCCTCAACAAATTTTGAGAATTTTTTTCTATCTTCTGCTAAATCAATAACTTCTGCAGTTGTTCCAATAATTTTAGCCCCAGCTTTTGTTAAAGCATTTGCAAGTTTTAAAGGAGTTTGTCCACCAAAGTGTACAATTACACCATCTGGATTCTCTTTTTCTACTACACTTCTAACGTGTTCAAAATCAATTGGTTCAAAGTATAAGATATCTGATGTATCATAATCAGTTGAAACTGTTTCAGGGTTACAGTTGTACATGATTGTTTTGATACCCATCTCAGCTAATGCAAAACTTGCATGAACACAACAATAATCGAACTCAATACCTTGTCCAATTCTATTTGGTCCACCACCAATAATCATAACTTTTTTCTCTTCAGATATTTTATTTACTTGTGGAATTTTATTTACATTAGTTGTTGAATATAAATAAGGAGTTAAAGCCTTAAATTCAGCAGAACAAGTATCAACTTCGTTATACTCAAAATCTACATTTAAAACTTTTCTAGCATTATAAACATCATCTTCTTTTTTACCAATAAGTTTTGCAATCATAGCATCAGAAAATCCATTTGATTTTGCAATTCTCATTGCAACTTCATCATTTAAAATAGATTCATTGATTGATTTTTCTATCTCAATAATTTGTCTAAATTTTGTTAAGAACCATGGATCTATATTTGATAATTCAAAAATCTCTTCATTTGTAAGACCCAATCTCATACCATCCATTAAGTATTGAAGTCTTTTATCGTTTGGTCTTCTAATCTCTTTTTTAATTAAATCTAAATCAGTAGAAATAGAGTCAAACCCAATAAGTCCAGTCTCTAATGAACAAAATGCTTTTTGAATAGACTCATTAAATGTTCTACCCATAGCCATAACTTCACCAACTGATTTCATAGAAGTAGTTAAAGTAGAGTCTGCTTTAGGGAACTTTTCAAAAGTAAATCTTGGAACTTTTGTAACAACATAATCAATAACTGGCTCAAATGATGCAGTTGTACCTGTAATGTCATTTTCAATTTCATCAAGTGTAAATCCAACAGCAAGTAAAGTTGCAACTTTTGCAATAGGATAACCAGTTGCTTTAGATGCAAGTGCAGAAGATCTAGAAACTCTTGGATTCATCTCAATAACAATCATTCTTCCTGTTTTAGGACAAATAGAGAATTGTACATTTGAACCACCTGTATCAACTCCAATCTCTCTTAAAATAGCAAATGAAGCATTTCTCATATCTTGGTACTCTTTATCAGTAAGAGTCAGTGCAGGAGCTACAGTGATACTATCTCCTGTATGTACACCCATTGGGTCTAAGTTTTCAATAGAACATACTATGATACAGTTATCTTTATTATCTCTGATAACCTCCATTTCGTACTCTTTCCATCCAAGCATAGATTCCATAATCTCAATTTCATTAATAGGAGATGCTTCAATCCCTGCTTCTGCAAGTTTTTTAAACTCTTCCATGTTATAAGCAACTCCACTTCCTCCACCAGCTAGGGTAAAAGATGCTCTTGAAATTACTGGGAAACCTATCTCACGTGCCACATTAATTGCTTCATCAACGCTATAGGCATTTGCACTTTTTGGTAAATCCATACCAATTTTAATCATTGCTTCATTAAATAGATGTCTATCTTCACCTTTTTTAATAGCATCTGGATGTGCTCCTAAAAACTTAACACCTTCTAACATACCTTTATCATACATAGATGTAGCGACATTAAGTGCAGTTTGCCCACCCATTGTTGGTAATATAGCATCAATATTTTCTTTTTCAATAATTTTAGCAATCATTTCTTCTGTGATTGGCTCAATATATGTTCTGTCAGCAAATTCAGGATCAGTCATAATAGTTGCTGGATTAGAGTTGATTAATACAACTCTATATCCTAATTCTTTTAATGTTTTAGTAGCTTGTGTTCCTGAATAGTCAAATTCGCAGGCTTGCCCAATAACAATTGGACCAGAACCGATTAATAATATAGATTTTATATCTTCTCTTTTTGGCATTTATAAGTTCCCCGTGTGTAGTAGTTAAAATTTGGAAATAATATCCAAAAAGTGCTTAAAATTGGGTTACATTATTGTTTTGTTGTTACTAATTTTATTGCAAGTGACAGAAATACAAAAGAAGCTAATTTATTCAATATCATTTGAGACTTTTCAGATTTGTTAAATAGTTGTGATAAAGTACCTGATAAAAGTGCAATCATACCAAAAACTAAAATTGTAGCAACAATAAAAAGTCCACCCAACATCAATATTTGTAAAGAGATTGAACCTAGATTTGGATTAGTAAATTGAGGTAAAAAAGCTAAAAAGAAAATAGAAACTTTTGGGTTAGTGATATTCATTATTATACCTCTATAATAAAGTTTTCTAAAATCAATCTTTTTACTATTTTTGGGGTCAATTTTTTCGCTACTAGCATGAAATATTTGCCAAGCAAGATAGAGTAAATATATAGCTCCAGCAACTTTTAAAAGAGTAAATGCCAAAGCAGAAGTTTGAAAAATAACAGCTACTCCAAAAGTTACTGCCAAGGTATGAAAAATAAGCCCAGTACAAAGACCTAGTACTATTATCAAACCAGATTTTTTCCCTTGAATAATTGATTGAGTTAATACAAAAATATTATCAGGACCTGGAACAAGTGCAAGTAAAAGTGAGGCAGAAAAAAAAGCCAGTAAAACTTCTATTGATAACATTTTGATTCCCTATTATTTTTAGTTAGTTGGTAATTTAAAATTTTTATAATTTATAACACCCTCTTCATCAAATGAAAGATAATATAAAACATCTTTTTTAACTGGAAGTCCAGCAAGATATCTAATAGCAAGATTTGCTTGAAGTGAACCCACGTGCATAACTATAGGACAAGCGATACCATTTGGTTTTCTATCATTTACAATAAATACAGCCTCATATGACGCTTTTTCAAAGAAACAAACCTGTCCATGAAACTCTTCAACTGTACCATAAATCCATGGTTGATTTTTTTCTATACAATATTTATTTAAATCTGCTCTAGTTGGAAGATTGTCAGTTGCATCAATGATTAAATCAAAAGTTAAACCTCTTTTAGCAAACTCTTGAAAAGACTCTTTGTAAGCAGTAACTTTAGTATAAGGACATCTAGCTTCAATAAGCTCTTTTAAAACCTCACACTTATATTTACCATCATCACCAACTCTAAAACCAATTTGTCTATGAATATTATGAACCCCAACAACATCAAAATCCACTAAAGTAAACTCCCCTATTCCAGAAGCCCCAAGTGCAATTCCTAAAGTACAACCAAGCCCACCACTACCTATTATAGCTACTCTTTTACCTTGTAGTGAATCTTGTGTCTCTTGTCCCCAAAGTTTTATCTGTCTGTTAAAGTATTCGTTAAATTCTTCTTGCATATCAAATCCTTAGTAAATAAGTATAGTTTATTTTTATTATTTTATTTTGTAATGATATCAAATTTAGTTTAAATTAATATGACTAACATCAATTATAAGAAGTTTATAACTAATAAATTTTTATAAACTTTCTACTTTTAAATAGATTATTTTTCAGATAATTCTTTGAAGTTAAGCTTTGCAGTTTCTAGTAATTTTTGAGCATCATCTAACTCTTTCATACCATTTTTATATATCTCTACAGATGAGCTTAATGTAATATCAGGATTTGCTAACTTTTCTAGCAACTCTTTTGCATTTTCTACTTTTTCCTCGAAACTTAATTCTTCTTTTATTTCTTCACTCATATTTTTCCTTCCAATATATCAACTACATAATCTTTGAACTTATCAAGTTCAACTAAGAATGAATCATGCCCATGGGTAGATTCTATCATTTTATAAGTTACATTATCCATATTCATATCTTTCATTATATTATATATCTCTTCCATCTCTTCTGGGAAAAACAATACATCATCTGAAAAAGAAAGAAGATGAAGATTGCATCTAATTCTTGCTAGTGCATCTGGTAACTTATCACTTCCCCTTGCTGCATCAAAGATATTCATAGTCTTACAAACATATAAATAAGAAAGGGGATCAAAAATTTTTGGAAAATTGTAGGCATTGTATTCTAAGTATCGCTCAACTTCAAATCTTCCAAATAATTCATATAAACCATCAGTTTCTACATAATTTCTAGCAAACTTATTATTCATAGATGTAGGTCCCACATAAGCTATAAGTCCTGCCATCCTACCTATTGCTAGTCCTGGTAAACCATTAGCTATAAGGTCACCTTTTGTATAATTTCCATCTTTAAAGGCTGGGTCATTTCTTATGGCTTCCATTGCAATTTTATTTGTAGCAATTGCCCATGGTCTTGTGTATGCAGTTGTTGCCATAGCTATAATTGTATCTGCAAAAGTTGGATACTCTATTGAGTAACAAAGTGCTTGCATACCACCTAAACTTCCCCCAATAATAGCCTTAACGTGAGTAATTCCAAGGGAGTCAAATAGTATTTTTTGAGCTTTAACAATATCACTTATTGTTACAACAGGAAATTTAAATCTATATGGTTCATCAGATGGATACATAGGACTCATAGGTGAAGTAGAACCAAAGCAAGAGCCTATATTATTTGTACATATTACAAAATATTTTCTAGTATCTACTGTTTTTCCATCACCAATTAAGTTATCCCACCAACCTGGCTTTGCTTCATTTTCATAACGTCCTGCCGCATGATGTGAACCACTTAATGCGTGACAAATAATTATTACATTTGATTTATCTTCATTTAACTCACCATAAGTTTCATATTTTATCTCATATGGTTGGAGAATCCTACCACTTTCAAGATATAAAGGAGTAGTAAATTTGGCTGTTTTAGTCTCTATTTTCAAAAAAAATCCATTTTATTTAATTGATACATTTTAACAAAACTATTCTAAAACATTTATACGAATAAATTTCATAAATAAATTATTTAAAATTAACTTTAAATATTAAGTTTTGTATAGAGTAATTAGCTGTAATATTTTGTATTAAACAAAGGAGAAAAAGATGAAAAAAATCATTTCTATTTTATGTTTTTTTGTAGGCTATGCACTTGCAAATAGTGGCTTTGTAACCTATGAAGTTGATGGGGTAAAATATGAGGGATATTATAGTTCGCCTTCAAAGGATGCACCACTTGTTTTTATGGTACATGATTGGGATGGACTTACTGATTATGAAGTAAAAAGAGCAAAAATGCTATATGATTTAGGATATGCAACTTTTGCTGTTGATTTATTTGGAAAAGGCGTTAGACCAACTGAAACTTCTGAAAAGAAAAAACTAACAGGTGAACTTTATCAAAATAGAGCCAAAATGAAAAGACTCCTTTATGCTGGACTAAATGAGGCTAAAAAACTTAATGCAAATGTATCAAATGCAGTAGGTATTGGTTATTGCTTTGGAGGTGCAGGTATTTTAGAGTTGGCAAGAAGTGGAGCTGATTTAAAATTATTTATTCCTTTTCATGGAGGATTAGCAACACCTGAAGGTGAGGATTATAGTAAAACAAAAGGTTCTATTGTAGTTTTTCATGGAAGTGCTGATAAATCTGTAAGTATTCAAGATTTTGCTAATTTGACTATGGAGTTAGAAAAAGCAGGAATACATCATGAAATGATAACATATAGTGGAGCACCACATGCTTTTAGTGTTTTTGGTTCAAAAAGATACCATAAAGTTGCAGATGAAAGTTCTTGGAAAAGATTTACAGAGATTTTAGAAACAACACTTAAAAAATAGAAAGAGAAGACTCTTTCTATTTTAACTCTTCAAAATTTATTTTCATAATATCTTGCCATTTTTTATTTGGAGACCACTCTTCTAATAAAGATAAATCTATCTCATCAAAAGGTGTTTGTAAAAAATATTTATGATAAACATACATAAAAGCACTAACCCTATAATTTTTAGCACAATGTACAAAAACTTTTTTACCTTCAAGGGAAAATAAAAGATTTAAAAATAGTTTTAAATCATCAATAGTAGGATTTTCAAAATCCACAGGAATATGTATATATGTCATCCCTAAACTTGTAACTATTTTATCTTCATTTTCTATAGCATTTGTAGCAGTACATAATGCTAAGTTAATAACAACATCAAAGCCATGCTTTAATATAACTTCAAATTGAGCCTCTGTAGGCTGACCCGAAGTTGAAATAGTGTCATTTATTTTTATATAGTTTAAAATAGTTTTTAAGTTCATGTTACATCAACTCTTCCATTTTTATTTGATACTCATTGTTTATGGTATCAAGTTTTGTTTGAGAGATTTCTAAAGATTCAAATTTAGTTTCAGCCTCTTTTTCTAAAATAGCTATCTCTTTTGAGATTTCTATTACTTTACTATTGTTACCTTTATTTGTAAAATCTAATAACTCTTTTTTTCTATTTTCTATTGAAGCTTCTAATTCTATAATTTTTTTCTCTAAAGACTCTACTTCTTTTTTAATAGGAGCTATTATTTTACTTTTTTCTTGTACAAGTAAAGCTCTTAATTTTTTGCTCTCTTTTTTATTTACTTTAGGTTTAGCTTTTTTCTTTGGTGCTTCATCTTCATCTTCCCAACCTATTTTTTCTAAGAACTCATCATACGTTCCATCAAAATAATCTGCACTACCATTTGAAAATATAATCAATCTATCACAAACAGCTCTTAAAAGTTCTTCACTGTGAGTTACAATTACACAAGAGCCATCAAAGTTTTTAATAGCAACTGTAAGTGCATCAATAGATGTCATATCAAGGTGGTTTGTAGGCTCATCTAGGAAAAGTAAATTAACTTCTTTTGCTAAAATTTTTCCAAGCATTACCCTACTTTTTTCACCCCCTGAAAGTAAAGATACTTTTTTCTTAGCATCATCTCCTGAAAACATCATACCACCACAAATACTTCTTACAACACCTTCACCTAACTTATTATTTGTAAGATAAATTTCATCCATAACTGTATTGTTTGGGTTAAGATGTGAAATATTAGTTTGACCAAAATGTCCAAATGTTACACTTGTGTGCATTTCAGTTGTACCAGTTATTGCTTTTAGCTCACCAGCAATAGTATTTAATAGTGTTGATTTACCTTTACCATTTTTTCCTATTATTCCAAGAGTTTCACCCCTTTGTAAAGTAAAAGAGATATCTTTAAAAAGAATATTATCTTTTGTATATCCAAAACTCAAATCTTTTACATCAAGTAAAACTTTTGCAGGTGTTTCTTTGTAATTAAAATCAAACTTTAATGTAGAATCAAAATCCAAGTCTTCTAAAATATCCATTTTTTCGAGTTGTTTTACTTTTGATTGAGCTAAAGTTGCAGTTGAAGCTCTTGCTTTATTTTTAGCAATAAACTCTTCAAGCTGTTTTACTTTTTTCTCTTGGGTAGCTTTTTGTTTTTCATGATGTTCATCTTCATCTTTTAATTTTTCATAAAATTTGTGAGTATTTCCTTTTATAACTTTTAAGCTTCGTCTTACTAATCCCATAGTGTGAGTAGTAACAGCATCCATAAAATCTCTGTCGTGAGTGATTATAATTACTTCACCCTCAAAGTTTTTTAAAAATGTTTTTAGCCATCTTAAAGATACGATATCTAAGTAGTTTGTTGGCTCATCAAGTAAAAGCAAATTTGGTTCAGTTAAAAGTAATTTTGCTAGATTTATTCTAATTTGGTATCCACCTGAAAAAGATAATGGATCTTTTAATAAATCTTCTTGAGAAAAACCAAGACCAAAAAGTATTTTTTCAACTTTATAAATATTGTATTTATCATCTTCACTAAGAGCAAGTGCCGCTTCATCTGTGATTGTTTTTTCTGTAAACTCTAAGTGTTGTCTTAGAGCACCTATTTTATAATTTTTTGGTTTTAATACTTCACCACTATCTGGGTGTTCTTCATCTAAGATTAGTTTAAATAGTGTTGATTTACCACTACCATTTCTTCCTACTAATCCAACTTTATCCCCAGCATTTAATCTAAAAGTCAATTCATTAAAAAGTATTTGTTTACCAAAACTTTTTGATACGTTTGAAAGTTCTATCATTTATTCTTCTTTTTTATTATTTGAAAACGGATTATACGCAAGGGGAGTTTATAAGCTTATTAGAAGAGTATATTTGTGTATAATAAACAATTTATTTTAGAATTAAAAGGGAGAAAAATGAAAAATTTGAAAAAAATGGCAATAGTTATTGCTTCACTGTTTTTAACTACACAACTTTTCGCAAAAGAAAAAGTGTATAAATTATCAATGGCTACTACATGGGGACCAACATTGTCACCACTTATTGATGCTGCTAACAATATGGCAAAATACGCAAATGAGATGTCAAATGGTAGATTACAAATAAAAGTTGATCCGGCAAACAAACATAAATCACCTTTTGGTATTTTAGATATGGTTAAAGGTGGTCAATATGACTTAGGTCATAGTGCTTCGTATTATTTTAAAGGTAAAGATATAGATACATTACCTTTTACTTCTATGCCTTTTGGTTTAACTTCACCTGAACAATATGCTTGGTTTTATGAAGGTGGTGGATTAGAACTTATGCAAAAAGTTTATGCAAAACATGGTGTTTTATCTTTTCCTGGTGGAAGCACTGGTGTTCAAATGGGTGGTTGGTTTAGAAAAGAGATTAAATCACTTGATGACCTAAAAGGTCTAAAAATGAGAATTCCAGGTTTTGCTGGTGAGGTTATGGCTAAACTTGGTGTACAAGTTACAAATATCGCTCCAGGTGAATTATATACTGCACTTGAAAGAAACTCTATTGATGCTTTAGAGTGGGTTGGACCTTCTATGGATATTAATATGGGATTTCATAAAATTGCACCATACTATTACACAGGATGGCATGAACCAGCTAGTGAAATGAACTTTATGGTAAATAAAAAATCATTTGAAAAACTACCAAAAGATTTACAAAAGATTTTAACAATTTCTATGAGAGTAGCTGCTTATGACATGTATGTTCAAAACTATAACATGAATGCAAAAGCATGGGAAAAAATGAAAAATGAATATCCAAATATAAAAGTTGTAACTTTACCAGAAGATGTTATGAGTGCACTAAAAAAAGCAAATAAAGAGTTAAGAGAAGAACTAGGTGCAAAAAGTCCACTTCTAAAAGAGGTTTTAGACTCACAAGATGCTTATATGAAAAGTGTTAGAGAATGGACAAAGATGTCTGATTATTTATACCTAAAAGACAATATCTAAAGTTTATATCAATGGCAATATTTGGGAAAATAGAAGATTTAAAAAAGCAACTAAAACAAAAGAGTTTTCAAGTTGCTTTTGATTATTTGGAAAATATATCAAATGATATTTTCCAAATAAAAGATAAAGAATGTATAAAAGAGTTTTTAGATGAAAATATATTTGTTTTAAAACAAGCATATAAAACTAAAAATAGAGAAGATTGTTTTTTTGAATCCCATAGAAAATATATTGATATTCAATATATGGTAAAGGGTTCTGAGATCATGGATGTTTCATCTTTAGATAATCTTGATGTTATTCAAGATTATGACGAAGAGAAAGATTTTACAAAATATAGCTCAAAAAAGCCATTTTCTTCTTTACTTATCAAAGATAAAGAGTTAGCAATTTTCTATCCAAATGATGCCCATCAACCTTGTATAAAGGTTGATGACTCAACGCTTATTTATAAAGCTGTAATAAAAATTCCAGTTGATTTGATTTAGGAGTAAATATGGATTATATAAAAGATTTAGAAAATATACTTAAAACCGATGTCTTATTAGAAGTAAATGAAAATATTCAAGAGCTCAAAAAAGAACTAGAAAAAAATAAAAATAGTAAAGCTTTGAAAGAAGAATTAAAATATATGAATGAAGTAAAAAAATATTTTGATGAAGTTTTAATAGATATAGAAAACAAAACAATAACACAAGAAGAAGCATTAGATATCTTAGAAGGTTTAGAAGATATGAAAGTTGAAAACCAAGAGATATAATTTAATTTTTAAAACTAACTTATTTTATAGTATTTATTCAATATAATCTGCTTTTATTATAATTATAAGTTAGGGAAAACATGTTTGAATTAGAAATATACGAAATAATAAATATACTAGGGCTAATACTAGGAATCGTATTTGGTATGATTGCCCAAAAAAATCAATTCTGCTTTAGCGGTTCAATCAAAGATTATATTTTAATGAAATCTACAAGAAGAGGTGCTTCTGTTACAATGGCAATGATTGTAGCAATAATATCTACAACTATTGTAGCTTCTTATTTTGATTTAGATTTGACAAAAACACCTTACTACAAAGAAAATATAAATTATTTTGTAATTATATTTGGTGGGCTATTATTTGGTACAGGTATGATGATAGCTGATGGTTGTAGTAATCGTCACCTTATTAAATTTGGACAAGGTGATTCAAAATCACTTATTACCCTTGTATTTATAGCAATATTTGGATTTGCAACTGCAAAAGGTCTTATTCAAGGTTATTTAAGCCCTATTACTAACAATGAAACTTTAATAAAGTTATCTTTAATGATTGAAAATAGCACTATGAATATCTATTTTGTTGTTGCTGTTTTATTTGTTATTTTATTAACATTAACAAAAAATATAAAAAGAATATTCACTTTGTTAGATGGTTTTTTAATTGGTTTACTTATTGCAGTTGCTTGGGTAATAACAGGAGTTCTTGGTGAAGAGAGTATGGAAAGAGTTATAGAACTTTCAGGTGTTTCTTTTGTTTACCCTACTTCTAAAAGTTTAGAACTTTTTATGTTTTATCAAGTAAATGAATTTACTTTTCCTATTGCATTAGTTTGTGGAATGGTAATTGGTGCTTTTACAATGTCATATTTCAATAAAAAATATAGTTTTGGATGTACCGCAACTCAAAAAATAAATAGAGTTACTTATAACATGATTGGTGGAGCTTTAATGGGTACAGGGGGTATCTTATCTATTGGTTGTACAGTTGGTCAAGGATTAACTGGTATGTCAACATTAGCTTTTGCTTCATTTTTAGCTATAGTATCAATCTTTGTTTCAGGAGTAATTACTGGGCTGATTTTAAATAAATCAGGAAGACTTCCTATGTGTTTTATTTTTGAATGGAATGATACTCCACCTGATTATAATATTTAAACCTAAATTTTGTAAAATATTAACAAAATTTTAAAATCAAAGGAAAACCTTGACGCTGGATATTACAAAAGTGGCAAATGTCATTTTATATATGTTACACAAACAAGTAAAACTACTAAACGATAAGAAATTATCCATTCTTCTTTTTTTAATGGATTACAACCATCAAAAATTTTGTGGCAAAAAAATATTTGGGGATGAGTATATAAAAGGCTCTAGAAGTCCTGAACCAAGACTATTATCAGAACTTTTTGAAGTAATAGCAAGTGAACAAATTTTGGAAGATGATGATGAAAGAGTATATCTTATTCAAGAGATACTTGATAATGTAGATATTGATATAATAGAAAGAGAAAATTTCATAGAATTAAAATTTATAGAAATTGGTGTAGAGTATGATGAATCTTTATTTGATGAAGAAGAGTTAAAAACAATAAATAAACTTGTTCTTCAATACAAAGATGCAACACCAAGACTTATTGCAAATGATACCTTTAAAATAGACGAATATAGAGCAAAAGAAAAAGGTGAAGTTGTTTTATAACAACTTCTCTTTTATGAAGCATGATTTTTTACTTTTAATAGACCTATTCCTAAAAATATAAATAACCCACCTGTAAATTTGTTGAACCAATACATTCTTTTTTCATTGCTAAGTAAAGCTTTTGATTTTTTAGATAAAAAAGCATAAGAACAAAGTCCAAAAAAAGAGAAACATAAAAACTCTCCAGTCATAATAAAAAACTGAGGAGCAATAGGCTCATGTAAATTTAAAAATTGAGGAAATATTGCTGTAAAAAATATAATTGGCTTAGGATTTGTAACTGCCAATAAAAATGATTCTAAGAAGTATGATTTTTTACTTTTTTGTTTTACTTCTTTTTCCATAGAATCAATATTTAAAATACCTTTATTTCTTAAAAACTTAATACCTAAGTACATAAGATAAATAGCACCAGCTATTTTTACAATAAGAAAAAGAGTAGCTGAAGTTAAAATCAATACTCCAAGACCTAAAATTGAAGCCGTTGATAAAACAGATAAACCAAGGATATTTCCAAAACATGAAATAGCTACTGTCTTCATGTCAGTTCTCATACCATTTACAATAGCCAATAAAACTGCAGGACCTGGACTTAAAACATATAAAAATGCAATCACTGAATATATCAAGAAAGTATCGATACTCATAATTTATTTCCTTTTTAATTATTTTTTATTTTTTTTCTTAGAAGCCTTTGCCATTTTTGCTTTCTTTTTTGCCTTTGCCTTTGCAAGTTCTAAATTTGTAGCTTTTCTTGCGTTTACAATTTGTGGATTTTCATATCTATCTTGAGAAAATCCTACTTTAACAGCATTTCTATTTTGATTTGCAGTTGCAGCTAACTTTTCAGCTTTTACACTTTTTACACTATTTGTATTTAAACTTTTTGACATCTTTTAACCTATTTTGAAATTTTATATTATATTGGATTAACTCTTTATTTTCTAACCCATGAAGCAATTTGTTCTATATCACTTGGTGTGGTTTGACAACATCCACCAATAACACTTGCTCCTTTTTCATACCACATAAAAGCCATCTTACCATAATCTTTTGTATTAGCTTGTGTACTCCATGTTTTAGTTGCTCCATCATATGCAGCTCCACCATTTGGATAGACAATAATAGGTTTAGTTGAAACCTCTTTTATCTCATTTATTAAAGATTCAATATATTGTGGTGCAGTACAATTTATACCAATTGCTACAATTTGTTCTTTATCATCCAAAAATTTAGCACACTCTTTTATACTTTCACCACTATTTATATGTTTCCCATCTTTTGCACTAAAACTAATCCAAGCTTGAGTTGAAGGAAACTCTTTAAGTAATTTTACATATGCTTTTGCTTCTATTAGACAAGGAACAGTTTCACAAGCCAATAAATCTGGTTTTGCTTCAATTAATGCTTGCATTCTTTTTTTATGAAAAGTTACAAGTTCTTCTTCACTTAATCCATAATTTCCTCTAAATTCTGAACCATCAGCTAAATATGCTCCATAAGGACCAATAGAAGCTGCCACAAGAGGTTTTATTCTGTTTGTTGACTCATTTGTACTCCAAAATTCATCTCTTGCTTGTGTTGCTAGTTTTACAGAAGACTGTAAAAGCTCTTTTGCTTGAGCTTCATTTAAACCTCTTTCTTTAAAACCTTCAAAAGTGGCTTGATAACTCAATGTTGTAATACAATCACTTCCAGCTTCTAAATAATCTTTATGTACCTCTGATATAGCTTTTGGATTTTCCATAAGAAATTTTGCAGACCATAATGAATCATTTATATCATATCCCTTTCTCTCTAACTCTGTTCCTGTAGCCCCATCTATTATTAATATTTTTTGATTTTTTAATATCTCATTGATTTTATTCATTAATTTGTCCTATTTTATTTACTTTATTTATATATTCATTTTTTAATTCATCTGAAATAAAAGATGCGTTAAAAGAGTTTTTTATTAGTGTGATTATATCTTTTTTTGATAAATCAATGTTTTCACACAAATTTATAAAATTTTTATTTAAATAGCCTTTAAAATATGCTGGATCATCTGAATTTACTGTTACATTTAATCCATAATCCAAAAGCTTTTTTATATTGTGTTGTTTGTAGTTTTCAAATACTTTTAGCTCAATATTAGAATTTGGACAAACTGTCAAGGGAATTTGTTCTTTTTTTAATCTTTCCATTAACTCTTTAGAATAAATAGCTTGTACGCCATGATCGATTCTTTGAATATCCAATAAATCTAAAGCCTCATAAATATAAGTATAATCTGCCTCTTCTCCAGCATGAGCAACAAGTTTAAAGCCCTCTTCTTTTGCTTTTTTAAATACTTCTTTAAACTTTGAAGGTGGATGTCCAAGTTCTGAAGAATCAAGTCCAATACATATAATCTTATCTTTAAATGGTAAGCACTCTTCAAAAGTTTTAAAGGCATCATCTTGGCTTAAATGTCTTAAGAAACACATAATGATATTTGAACTTATAGCAAACTTCTTTTGGGCATCATTTAATGCTTCACTTATACCTAAGATCACTGTCTCAAAAGAGATTCCTCTTGAAGTGTGGGTTTGTGGGTCAAAAAATATTTCAGTATGGATTATATTATTTTCTACACATTTTAAAATATATGCCCAAGTCATATCATAAAAATCATCTTTAGTAATTAGTACATTTGCACCTGCATAGTAGATGTCTAAAAAAGATTGAAGGTTTGTAAAGTTATATGCCGCTTTTACTTCCTCTATATTTTTATAAGGTATTTCAATGCCATTTTTTTTGGCAAGTCTAAACATCAAATCTGGTTCAAGTGAACCTTCTATATGGATATGAAGTTCAGCTTTTGGTAGTTTTTTTATAAATTCTTTCATATTTTTTCCAAATTATTTTGTGCTTGTATTATATCCCTTTCTTATTTTAAAGAAGGATACTATTTATTTATAAATTCTTAGCTAATTTACCAGTTCTAATAGCATAAGCCCAATCAGCTCTACCATTTGATTCAGCTTTTAAAGCTGCTTTTTCATAATCATAAGCAACCTTTACCAATTCAACATTATATTCACTTGTATTTACATCAAGTATCAAATAAGTAGCTTGAGGGAAAGCATTTTCTATAATGTGTTCATTTGGTAAATTATCTTTATATGCTTGTAGTCCTACAGAACCAGGATTTAGTACTACTTGACCTGTACTTAAGTTTACACATCTTGGAGTACGAGAATGTCCACAAACAACAAATTTTGACTCTACATCATCCAAAAGTTCTATTATCTTTTTTTCATCTCTTAATTGCACTTTTCCACTACTTACATCTTCAAGTAAATAAACACTATCATCATGTTGTGTACCATGAGTTATATATAAGTCTTTTCCTAAAAACTTCTCAAACGGTAAATCTTGTATCCAATACAAAACCTCTTCACCCAAGTTCTCATATACATACTTTAAAGTAGGATTATTTTCCAAGTGTTCTAATGATGCTTCTAAAATCTCTCTATCTTGATTTCCACATATATTTACAAAATTGTTTTCTCTCAATAACTCATAAGTAGCCCGTGGCTCAATAGGACCATAAAAAGAATCTCCTGCATTTATCATCATATCTACACTCTTACTTTTGGCATCTAATATAACCGCTTCCAAGGCATAAATATTTGAATGAATATCCGACAAAATTGCTATTTTCACTTTTATTCCTACTAATCAATAAAATTTTAGAATTATATCAAAATAGATTTAATTTATCTCATATTAGTAATTCTTAATTTAATATTAAACTTAGTAATTTTGACAACAATATGAAAATCATGTGTATAAAATACTCATAAATTTCAAAAAAAAGAGATTTTTTGATTAAAATTTAAGCTTAATAGAAAAAAATTTATATACAATACACAAAATTTTTTCAACATAAAATATTGTTAATATAAAATTATTAGAAAAAAAGGATTTAGATAGATGGAAAAAGTAGTAATAATTGGTGGTGGATACGCAGGTATATATGCCTTAAGAGAATTAGTAAAAAATAAAAATATAAAAATTACGCTTATTGATAAACATACCTTTCATAACTTACAACCTGAAGTATATGATTTGATTGCAAATAAATCTAATATTGCTGATGTTACTATTGATTTAACTACTTTATGTATGGGACTAAATCATAGCTATTTAGAATACAAAAATCTAAAAGTTTCACAAATAGACTCTAAGAAAAAAAAGATATATACAGAAGAAAAAGAGATTGTAGAATTTGATTATTTAATTATGGCAGCAGGAACAAGAACATTTTTTCCTCATACAATTTCTGGTTTAAACAATGCCCATGATATAAAAAAATTAAATTGGGCAGTATATTTTAAACAAAGTTTTGAAAATCGTTTATTTAAAAAGATTCAAGATGAAGCAAAAAAATGTGATGATACGCATATTATTGTAGTAGGAGCAGGATTATCAGGAGTTGAAATTGCAGCAGAAATGGCATACAACTCTAAAATGTTCTTTAAAAGAGGTAATTTTACTTGTGATAACTTAAAAATATCTCTTATAAGTAGTGCTGATACTATCCTTCCTGGTTTGGATTCTGAATTAATAAGATTATCTCAAGAAAGACTTAAATACCTTGGTATTAATGTTATTACAAATACAAAACTTCAAAGATGTGAGGATGGTGTAGCCTATTTTACAAATGGTACAAAAATAGAACACTCATTTCTAATCTTTACAGGTGGAGTTGAAGCATCAAAACTTACATCTCAACTTGATGTTGAAAAAAATAAAAAAGGACAAATCATAGTAAATGAGTATATGCAAACTACAAAGTATGATAATATATTTGCTATTGGTGATGTTGCAGAAATAAGAAATATAAAAGATGAAATAATGCCTCCAAATGTAACTATTGCAAGAATTAGTGGAATAAATGCAGGACAAAATATACTTAATATGATAAATAAAAAGAAACTAATAAAATCCAATCCAAAATTAGATGGTATTCTTATAGCTCTTGGTGGGAAATATGCAGTAGGAAGTATTTATGGACTACTTCATGTAAAAGGTCGTATCGCATATGAAATCAAAAAGTATGTTTTTGACTCATATAGAAAACCTCTTCTAAAACTTATAAGAGAAGGGCATGAAAAGCTTAAAAAACTTTAATTTATTCGTACATAAATATTATGTACGAATTTTATCTTAATTTTTTATTTCCACTTTGGCTCAAAAGCTACTCTTTTACCATCATCTGTTGTGTGTTCTTCAAGTGAGTTTTCTTTTGATTGAATAACCATATAAATCATAGTTTCATCTGAATCATTTCTTATACCTCTAACTCCAGCTGGTGCTACACGAATCACCGAACCCTCTTTTATCTCAAAACACTCTCCATCAACTTGAAAAAAGCCATAACCTTTTAGAATAATATATGATTCTTCGTTTTTATAGTGAATGTGAAAATATGGTTGTTCTGTTTTTGGGGCTAATGAGTTAAATGAAATTTCAGTACCCGTTGCTTTTGTAGCATCTTTTAAAAAAACTTTACCTTCAATTTTTTGCTTTGTAACTTTGTGAATAAGTGAATATTCCATCAATTCATCTAGATTCCCCAAATCAACTGCTGTATAATTTGTATCTTCTTTTATAGTTTGTATATTCTTCATAGCCTATCCTTTTTTATTTTTGACTATTTAGTCAAGACAAGTTTAATATATACAAACTAAAGTATTGGTTAAAATTTTTTACTAAAAAAATCAAAATCTACTGTTATTTTTAAACTTTTCTTCATAATATATAGAGAAAAATATAAAACAACTCAAAAAAAGATGAAAAAGTAGAAATCAAAGAAAAAGATGCTAAAAAAGAAAAGAGAGACTAGCTCTCTCTTTCAAATTTTTGTAATAATTAAAAACTATTCCAAAGATTTATCAATCTTTGTCATGTTCTTTTTCGCTACCAAATGTTTTTTCTAAACCTAAAATAAGTTGTTGAGTTTCACTTTGAGTAAGTTTTGCTTCAGGATGTGTTGGAAGATAATAAATAGGAGGCATTTCACCATCTTTTACCTCTTTTGCAGCTTCATCACCTTTGTTTTTTCTTTGTGCACCCCACATAGAAACGTTAAAATGTTCTCTACCCTCTTCAACATCAAATGCAACTAACCAAGAAATAGGTGCTACTTTACTATACCATGGATAAATCGTATTATTTGAGTGACAATTAGCACAGGCTTTATCAAAAAGTACTTTTGTTTGCATTGAATCCCATTGAGGCTCACTTACAACAGGTGGATTTGTATAATCCTTTCCATAAGGAATAAACTGAATTAAAACAGCTGCAACAACTATACCTAAAATAATTTTACCTTTACTCATCATTCTTCTCCTAAATTAATAATTTAAATCTATATTAGCCTATTTTTATGAATTAAACATGAAGTGAATATGAATATAAGATGAATAACTATATAAATAAGTATTTTGTAGATGAATTCCATAATGTGGAAGCAATCAAATCAATAGATTTCAATACAAGACTAATAAAATTTGATAAAGAGAGTTTAAATAAAGTATTAGAAATAACTGAATGTATAATATCTTAAGAATTAGTAATTTATTCTCCATAATATGACCACATTCTATGGATTCGTATTGTATTATCAGATTCTTTTACTTCATAGACTAATCTATGTTGAATATTTATTCTTCTAGAATATGTACCACTTAAATTACCAACTAATTTTTCATAAGGAGGAGGATTTTGAAATGGATTTTTTCTAATAATCTCAATTAACTCTTTAGCCTTTTGACTCAAATTAGCACTAGATAGCTTTTTAGCATCTTTTAATGCAAATTTGCTATAGAGTATTTTATATTCTACCATTCAATATCTTCACTAAACTCACTATCTGATTCATTCATTGATTCTTGTATCGAAGATACCATATTTGGTATATTATTTAAATACAATGTCTCTTCTATAGCATTCCAATCCTCTTGTGAAAGCATAACAACATTATTTCTTTTCCCTGTTATAAGTATCGGTTCATGAGTTTGTGCAGTTTCATCCATCACATTATATATATCCGCTCTAACTTGACTTACTGACATAGTTCTTGTCATATCTGTCCTTAATAGTTAATTTTCAATATTGTACTTAATATCGTACGACTTGTCAAGAGGTGTAGTTTTTATGATAATTACCATAAAAAATAAATCTGTAGGGAGAATATAATTTTTTTATTAATAGGTATTCTGTCCTAGATTTTTTATATATAAATAATCTCTCTTGTGCCCTTTCAGGGTCACGCTTTGTTACTTTTTTCAACGATAAAATAAGTAACCAAAAAATCTGTTTTTAATTGCTGTCGCTAATGTTAACTTCTATTTTTATTACTATTTTACTATGAGATTAGGTAAACTTTTCTATTTAATTTTTATAATTAAGTATCCTCAGAATTTTCGATGAAGAGAGTTTGAATAAAGTATTAGGTATAACTGAGAGTATTATATTTTAATATTAAAATTTACAACTTATTCTATCTTTTTTTAAGAAGCTTCTCAATTCCATTTGAATTAATATCATCAGAAGTATTTTCAAAAATTATTATATTTGAAATAGATTTTAAATTAACTTTTTCTTTTATTCCAACTTCAATATATGGAACAACCATTTGAGAATGAAGTTTTTCGGTTTTCCATTCATTCCATAATATAAGTTTTGAATATTCCTTTTCATCTAGAAAAAATATTGCTATTTTATTAGTTTTATATAATAACTGCAATGGTTCACATTTCCATGAATGTTCTTTAAATTTTTCACTTTCATAGTCTCGATAATCAAAAAATGAAATACAATTTCTTAATCTGAAATAACCATTTTTTTGATGACCAAATAATGATTTATATTTTAAATCTTTATTAAATAGTAAAGCTTTATCATTAATAATGCTTTTTAAATTATTGTAATCAGTTACATGAAAAACTTTTCCATATAACATTTTAAAAAGTTCATTTTCTATTTTTATAGTTTCTATTAAATTAATATTTTCCATAAAAAACTATACACTATTATAATTAAAAGTGATGTTAGAAATATTAGATTTTGAGTTTAGTCAAGGCGAAGCTTGGATTTTAAGCGGAGCGTACAAGTAGTACGTGAGCATTAAAATTCAAGATTCAACGCAGAATAAGCTAAAAAGATGATG
This sequence comes from Arcobacter sp., assembly GCF_050300555.1. Lineage (NCBI taxonomy): Bacteria > Pseudomonadati > Campylobacterota > Epsilonproteobacteria > Campylobacterales > Arcobacteraceae > Arcobacter > Arcobacter sp. Next base: position 3,671 of record NZ_JBNKXY010000013.1, on the reverse strand, counting down.
TTTATAACATCACTTTTTAGATGTGGTAATTAGGTGCTTCATTCGTAATCGTCACATCATGCACATGACTCTCTTTAAGCCCCGCTGATGTAATCTCTACAAACTCTGCTTTTTCTTGGAATGTTGGAATATCTTTACTTCCTAAATATCCCATAGAACTTCTAAGACCTCCAACCATTTGGTGGATGATATCTGATACACTTCCTCTGTATGGAACCATACCTTCAATTCCTTCTGGTACAAGTTTATCAGCAGCTGTTCCCTCTTGGAAATATCTATCAGTACTTCCTTTAGTCATAGCTCCAATTGAACCCATACCTCTATATGTTTTGAATTTTCTTCCTTGGCTTAGAACTACTTCACCAGGACTCTCTTCTGTTCCAGCTAAGGCACTTCCCATCATAACTGCACTAGCACCTACCGCTAAAGCTTTTGCAACATCACCTGAATATCTAATACCACCATCAGCGATAATTGGAGTTCCAGTTTTTGCACCTTCCGCTGCACACTCATCTATTGCAGAGATTTGAGGAACACCTACACCTGCTACGATTCTTGTAGTACAAATACTTCCAGGTCCAATTCCAACCTTAACAGCATCAGCTCCACAAGCAATTAAATCAGCAGTTGCTTCAGCAGTTGCAACATTTCCAGCTATGATTTGTACATCCATTTCTGCTTTGATTGCTTTTACAGTATCTAAGATACCTTTTGAGTGACCATGTGCAGAATCAAGAACTAAAACATCAACACCAACAGCAACTAATGCTCTTGCTCTATCTAATTGACCTACTCCAATAGCAGCACCAACTCTTAATCTCCCAAATTCATCTTTGTTTGCATTTGGATGTTCTCTTTTTTTGTTGATATCTTTAATTGTAATTAAACCAATTAATTTATTGTTATTATCAACAATTGGTAATTTTTCGATTTTACTTGCATGCATAATATCTGCAGCTTCATCTAAAGTTGTACCTTCTTTAGCAGTGATTAATGGCATTTTTGTCATTTTATCAACAGCTTTTTGAGTAAAGTCTTTTGTAAATCTCATATCTCTATTTGTCAAAATACCAACTAAGGTATTGTTATCATCAACAACAGGAACTCCTGAGATTTTGTATGAAGCCATAATATCTTCTGCATCTTGAAGTGTTTGGTCTGGTTTGATTGTAATAGGATCAATAATCATACCAGACTCAGATTTTTTTACTTTTTTACATTGTAAAACTTGAGTTTCGATATCCATATTTTTATGAATAATACCAATTCCTCCAAGTCTTGCCATTGCAATAGCTGCTTCGTATTCAGTTACTGTATCCATTGCTGCACTTACAAAAGGAATATTTAACTCTATTTTTTTTGTAAGTTTTGATTTAATACATACCTCTTTTGGTAAAATCTCTGATTTCGCAGGAACCAATAAAACATCTTCAAATGTTAGTGCTCTTTTTCTAATTTTCATATTCTATCCTATATTTTTATTTTGTATAATTTACAGCTTTTTCTAACGATAAAGCACCATCAAATAATGTTTGTTCATCATATGCTTTTCCAATAAGTTGTAATCCAACTGGCATACCCTCACTATCTTTGCAAACAGGTAATGAAATAGCTGGAAGTCCAGCTAAGTTTACAGATATTGTATAAATATCACTTAAGTACATCTCTAAAGATGATTTAAAACTTCCAAATTCAGGAGCAGTTGTTGGAGCAACTGGAGATAAAATTAAATCAGCTTCATTAAAAATCTCTTCATACTCATCTTTTATAAGGTGTCTAACTTTTTGTGCTTTTATATAATAAGCATCATAATAACCTGAACTTAAAACAAAAGAACCCAACATGATTCTTTTTTGTACTTCATCTCCAAAACCTTTTGATTTAGTTTGAACATACATATCTTTTAGTCCACCATCACCTTGTCTATTCCCAAATCTAACTCCATCAAATCTTGCTAAGTTTGCGCTAGCTTCTGCTGTTGCAACTATATAATAAGATGATAAAATTTTATCCGTGTCTAACATATTTTTATGAATTATTTTATGACCAGCTTCTTCTAAAACTTTTACAGCCTTTTCAAAAGCCTCTTTTATTGCAGGACTTGCTTGTTTTACAAAGTTATCAATTACAGCTATTGTAAGCTTTCTTTCACTATTAAGTTTTGGAGCTACTGCTTCGTATTCTACATTTGCAGAAGTTGAATCCATAGGATCATACCCAGAAATAATATCATATAAAATTGCAGCATCTTCAACATTTTGAGTAATAGGTCCACATTGATCAAGGGAAGAAGAATACGCAGTAATTCCATATCTTGATACTCTTCCATAAGTTGGTTTCATCCCAACAACACCACAATATGCTGCTGGTTGTCTTACACTTCCACCAGTATCAGTTCCTAGTGCTGCTATTGCAATTCCAGCTGCAACTGCAGCTGCACTTCCACCTGAACTTCCACCAGCTGTTTTATTTGGATTATGAGGATTTAATGTTTTACCATAACAAGAAGTGTCTGTTGAACTTCCCATTGCAAACTCATCCATATTGGCTCTTCCAAATGGGCTCAATCCTGCTTCTTTTAAATTTTTAATTACAGTTGCATCATAAGGGCTTACATAACCCTTTAATATATTGCTACAACAAGTTATATTCCAATCTTTAACATTTATAATATCTTTTATTGCTATTGGTATTCCAGAACCTGAAATATTAATATCTGTATTAGTTAATTGTTCTACATAAGCACCAATGTTATTGTTCTTTATTTTCTCTGTTAGTTCGTCTCTTACTCTATTTATATCATCATTTGATAATAAAAGTGCTTCTTTTAATGTTATCAATTATAACTCCTAATAAATTGTAAAAATATCGTGATTATACAAAAAAGTTGATTAAATTCTAAAAATAATTTTTTATTATATTTATATAAAAAAAGGGAAGAAGAGCAAAACTCTTCTTCCCTTTTGAACAAAAAGATTTCTTAGTATTATACTAATGAAATGAATGCCATTGGAGTAGCATCCCCTCTTCTAATTCTAGTTTTAATTATTGAAGTATATCCACCATTTCTACCAACGTATTTTGGTGCAACTTCGTTAATTAATTTTTTTGTAGCTTCTTTATCTTGTAATGAAGCGAATACAAATCTGTGAGTATTTAAATCAGCTTCTCTTGAAGCAGTAATTAATTTCTCAATATATCTTCTAAGTTCTTTTGCTTTTGGAACTGTAGTTTCAATTTTTTCTCTCTCAATAAGAGCAATTGCCATGTTTTTTAACAATGCTTTTCTATGAGAAGAAGTTCTGTTTAACTTTCTATATCCGTGCTTATGTCTCATATTTAACCTTTATTATGCTTTGAACTGCTCAAGCTTTCTTCTTAAAGCTGATGCAATATTTTCTGGAAGTGTATTTTCAACAGGGAATCCTAAAGATGCTAATTTATCAGCAATCTCGTCATAAGATTTTTTTCCTAAGTTTTTAATATTTTTAACTTCTACTTCACTCATAAGTACCAATTCACCTAAGTATTTTAACCCAGCTCTATCAAGAGAGTTAAAACTTCTAGCACTTAAATTTAAATCGTCAATTTTAACTATTAAATCTTTTAATTCTACAGGTTCTTCAGTTGAATCACTTACTGTTACTTCAGATAAATCGAATACTTTATTA
>NZ_JBNKXY010000012.1:0-83148 GCF_050300555.1 Arcobacter sp. | reverse complement strand
GGCAGCTGGCTGTGCATTGAGGAGAAAAAGAGAAGAAGAAAAAAGAAAAAGGAAGGAAAAGGATTTGGAAAAATTCCCAAACATGAAAATCCTAAAAATTTGAAAGGAATATTTTTAAAATTGATTAAAAAGATTTATAAAAGATCAAGTCTTTAAGTTTTAAAATATATATTCAAAATTTATTTAAAACTACCTATATGAAGTTTTAACTCAAAAACATACTAATAGCCATTAATTTTGTTTTGTTAAGCTAGAAGGCAGTTAAAATGAATTAAATGGCATATTATTTTTTACTATTTAGAAATACGCTAATTTTTTTAATTAGCGTATTATGAGAAGTTTTTTGTATATTTTATAAACTCTGTAGATGCCATTGGTTTTGCAAAATGATATCCTTGTACCACATCACATCCTAAAGCTTTTAAAGAGTCATATATTTGTTGATTTTCAACACCCTCTGCAATTGTTTTAAGATTGAGATTTTTAGCCATTTGAATAATAGTTTTAACAATAACTGCATCTTCTTTATCATTTAATATATCTTTTATAAAAGATTGGTCAATTTTAAGCTTATCCACTGCAAATCGTTTTAGATAAGCCAAACTTGAATAACCTGTTCCAAAATCATCAATTGAGAGTTGTACACCTAGTTCTTTTAAATTTTGCACTGTTTTAAGAACCATTTCCACATCATTAATCATAATTGATTCAGTAAGTTCCAATTCCAAAAATCTTGGTTCTAATCCTGAAGAAACTAAAGCATTTTTTATTACATCAACTAAGTTTCCTCGCTTAAACTGTACAGCTGATATATTTACAGCAATTGTGATGTTTATTCCTTCTTTAGACCATAAAACTGCTTGTTTACACGCTTCATTTAAAACCCATTCTCCAATATTGACAATAAGTCCATTTGCTTCTGCAATAGAAATAAAATCCAAAGGAGGTATCATACCCATTTCAGGATGTTTCCATCTAATAAGTGCTTCAGCACCTATAATTTTATTTTTATTAAAATCAATTTGAGGCTGATAATGTAATACAAATTCATTATTCAATATAGCATTTTTTAAATCATTTTGAATCTTAAATTCTCCAATTATATTATATTGCATCTGTTTTGTAAAAAAATGGTAAGTATTTTTTCCAAACTCTTTAGCCTTATACATTGCAGCATCTGCATTTTTAAATAAACTTTCAAAACTCTCTCCATGCTCAGGATAACAAGCTATTCCTATTGATGCAGTTGCAGATACAAAATGAGAACCTACTTCAAACTGTTTTTCAAATTCTAAAATAAGTTTTTCAACTATACTAATAATTTCATCTTTACTATTTACATCAGGTAAAATGATTAAAAATTCATCTCCACCTTGCCTACTTATTGTATCAGTTTTTCTAAGTACATTTTTTATTCTTGAAGCAACCGCTTTAAGTACCATATCACCTACTGAATGTCCCATTGAATCATTAATAGTTTTAAATCCATCTAGATCAAAAAATATAAGACCAATTTTTGAATTATTTCTTTTTGCTAAAACAATTGCCTCTTCTGTTTTATTAATTGCAACTAAACGATTTGGTAAGCCAGTTAGAGCATCATGATGTGCCATATGTTCTATTTTATTTTCGATTGTTTTTTGTTCTGTAATATCCTGAATTGTACCTATTAAACGAAGAATATTATTCTCTTCATTATAAATACTTTTCCATTTTTCATGTACATACTTAATTTTTCCATTGGCAAGTAAAAGACGATGAACAATATCGTATTCAGTTTTATTTTTAAGAGATTCTACATAAACTTTATCTACAAATTCTCTATCTTCAGGATGAACAAAATTAAAAAAATATTTATAAGAAAGATTATTTTCATCTGGATTTATTTCAAAAATACGATAAACTTCCTCACTTAAATGAAGTTGTAAACTAGGAAATTCTAATTCCCAACTCCCTACTTTTGCCATTTTTTGTGCTTCTTTTAGTCTTATTTCATGCTCTTTAATATGTGTAATATCACGTCCTATTGCTAAAACAGAGATAATACCTTTTTCATCTATTTCTGGAACAATACGTATATGACTTGTAATAAGACGTCCTAATTTATCAGTCCAAGTTAACTGAAAATTGTCTTCTAATCCAGTTTCAAATACTCTTTTTATCTTTTCTTCATATTTTATAGCATTTTCAGAATTGTTATGTGAAGTTGGTTTTATACCGATAAGGTCTTCTATATTAATTCCAGATATTGCTGCAAATGCAGGATTTGCATAAAGCCTTACACAATCTTTATCATATCTTGCAATAGTATCTGGAGTTTGTTCTGCTAAAGCTCTAAATTCTCTTTCTCTTTTAGAAAGGGTTTCCTCTAATCGTTTTTTTTCTGTAATATCACGACCAATACAAAGTACATTGATAACTTGACCATCTTTACTAAACTCTGGAACAAGATGAATATAACCAATACAGTTTTCACCCTTATAATTGATAAAAGATATTTCTCCTTGATACTCTTTAGCTGTTTCAAAAACATTAAGTAATAGTTTCTCAAAAACTAAAGCATCAGTTACAGGAGTAATTTCAGATGGTTTTTTCCCAATTACATCTTTAGATAACTGACCAAACATTTGTTCAAAGGCAGGATTAACATAAGTTCTGCAACACTCTTTATTAAACCTTGCAATGGTATCAGGAGAGTTTTCTACAAGTGTACGAAACTCCTCTTCTTTTTGATGCAATAATTCATCTTGTTTTATTCTTTTAGTAATATCACGTCCAATACCAAGAATACTAATAAGCTCACCCTCAGAATTTTTCTCCGAAATAAGCTTAACTTCATGGGTTTCTATTTCTGCTTTGTCATTAAGTAAAGTTTGAAATACAGTTATTGAATCATTTCCTGATTCAATAAGATAAAAAAGTGCGTTAATAACTTCTGTATGATCAGGCAAAAGAGTAGTTATTGATTTACCGATAACTTCAGATACAGACATTTGAATAGTCTGTTCATGGGTTGTATTGATGTATAGATAACAACCTTTTGTGTCCCAACGAGCAATATTATCTGGAATATTATTCGTCATAGTATGGTATTCATGTTCTTTTTGTGCTAAAGCTTCTTCTTGGGTCTTACGTTCCGTAATGTCCAAAATTGTACCAATTTGACCACTAATATTACCTTCTTTATCACGATAAACTGCTTTATGAAACATCACATCATGATTGTTTCCTTTAACATCTCGTAATTTTGCTTCATATGTTTGAGTAGTACCTTGTCGAAACAGTTCAGCATCTGCATCAAAAAAGACTTGTGCTTGTTCTTTAGGGAAAAGATCAAAAACCCCTTTTCCTATTAGCTCTTCTTTAGTTTTACCATAAAATTCTTCAAAAGCTTTATTAAAACCTTTATACCTAGTTTCTGTATCTTTAAAAAAAACTGGTACAGGAATAGCATTTAGAAGTGAATCAAGGAACTGGTTTTGTTCTAGCAACTTCTCTTCGTGAGCTTTGAGTTTAGAAATATCACGAACAATTGCAAGAACATAAGACATACCATTATATTCAAGATAGTTACTACTTACTTCCATAGGAAAAAGAGTGCCGTCTTTTCGTTTATGTTCACGTATTGCAACTACCATTCCTTGTTTTTTAATATCTTTCCAACGCTCTTTCCACCACTTAATTGAAGAAGTTGGATCAATATGGATAATTCCCATGGTAAGAAGTTCTTCTTTACTATAACCCAAAGCACAACATGCTGCTTCATTTACATAATGAAACATTGAATTCTCATCTATAAGATATGCCGCTTCATTTATTTTATCTAAAGCAAAATTTTTAAGAAGTAATTGTTCTTCTTGAGCTTTTTTTTCTGTCACATCGTAAATTTCAGATAGTATACACCATTCTCCATTGAGTTCTATCAACGTTGCAGATAAAGAAGCATTTCTAACTGTACCATCTTTTCTTTGGTACAGAAATTCAAAATTTTCTATTTTTTCAACTGTTTGTATCTCTTTAAAAAACCGATCACGCTCCTTTTTATCTACCCACAAAGAAATATCAGGAGACTCAATAATCTCATCTCTAGTATAACCTGTAAAACTAATAAAACTACGATTTACTTCAATAAATACAAAACGCTCAAGGGAATAAATCGATAAAGCAACTTGACTTTCATTAAATATCAAAGAGTGTTTCGCATCCATTTCATGAAGTATTATTTTAGTTTCTTTATCTTCTGTAATATCTATATTAAAACAACTTACACCTATAACATCTCTTTGGTCAGAGAAAATTGGAGAATAAAAAATACGCCAATACTTTCTAGAAAAGCTATCTTCTTCATAATTACTTTCAACTACAAAACTATCTCCCAATAAAGCTCTATCTATGTGTTTTTTGACAAGTTCTTTATCACTTTTTGAAGGTATTAACTCAAGTATATTCATACCAAGCTCAATCTTTTTTCCCAAAATATGAAACATACTTCTTTCATATTTATCATTAAAAGTAAGGTATCTATATGAAGCATCAAATGCACAAATTCCAATATCAAAAGAATTCTCAAAAATTGCCATGTGTAAGTTGTTGTTAAGATAGTCAGATTTAATTGTTTGGTTTAGTTCGATAAATTTTTGCTCTTTTTTCACTGCTGAATTAAGTTCTTGTTTGATTTTTTGTAGATTATAATTACTAACATCAAAGATAGTTATAATACCTTTTTTAACTTTATTATTTTCAATCTTAATTGGCATAATATCAATAAGTAACTCAACAGATGAAGCATCTTTTTTTAGATGAGTTGTTAAAAAAATACTTTTTTCATCAGTTTTTAATTGAGATATACACTTAGAGTTAAAAAGCCTATTTAATGGCATTTCAATAAGTTCATCTTCACTATAATCACAAATACAAGTAAAAGTTGCATTTACAATTTCAAAACTATCATTTACAAAATCATAAACTGCAATACCCATTTTTGAGTTTTCATAAATAGATTTCAATATTTGTTTATCTTCTTTTGCTAAATCAATACTCATCTGCTAAATCCTAAAAATTAATTAGATATAAATTCTATCAAAAAGTTGGTCACATTTCAGTCACATATGAAGGATAACTATTACTTATTTTACTTGTGTTTAATCAAATCTGTAATTTGTTCTAAAGTTAATGTCTTACTTGCTGCACCAATATTCAAAGCTTCTTTTGGCATACCAAATACTACGCAACTTTCTTTGTCTTGTACATAAGTTTTGGCTCCTCGCTCTAACATCTCTTTTAATCCTAAAGCTCCATCACTACCCATTCCTGTTAGAATAATACCAATTGCATTATCTCCTGCTTCATTGGCTAGTGACCTAAAAAGTATATCTACACTTGGTTTATGGCGACTTACTTTGGGACCATCTTTAAGTTTAACAACATAACTATTTGAAATTCGTTTGACTGTTAAATGCTTATCACCAGGAGCTATTAGTACTCGTCCATTAAGAAGTTTATCCCCATCTTCTGCCTCTTTAATATTAAGATGACAAAGCATATTAAGCCTACTTGCAAAACTTTTGGTAAAACCAGGAGGCATATGTTGTACAATTACTATAGGTGGTATATTTGTTGATGTAATTGGTGTAAGAATTTTTTCAATAGTTTGAACTCCACCAGTAGATGAACCAAAACCTATTATAGTCGTAGTTTTTATATTTGATTTTTTAACTAAACCTAATACTGCATCTGCATCTTTTTTCTCTTCAATTATAAACTCATGTTTACTTTTTTGTTTACTTATTTTCGAATGACTTGCATTTATTACAGTATGGATAAAGGTTTGCTGATACTCTTTGAAAAAAGATTTTACTCCTATTTCAGGTTTTTGAATAATATCTACTGCTCCTAGACTAAGTGCTTCTATAGCATTTTTACTACCTTGCCCAGCAACAGTTGAACAAATTATTACAGGTAAAGGATTTTCAGCCATTAATATTTTTAAAAAATCCAAACCATTCATTTGAGGCATCTCAATATCAAGTATTAAAACATCTGGAAAACCAAATCTTTTAAACTTTTCCATCGCAATAATTGGATTACTTGCAATACCTAACAAAGTAAAGTGAAACTCATTTTGAACAAGTTCAGCTATTGCTTGTCTTACAATAGCTGAATCATCCACAACAAAAATCTTGATTTCTTTCATTAAAATTCTTTTATATAGACTGTTGGTCGAACTTGTTTTAAAGCATTTGAAATATTGTTTAAACTTTCACTATGCCCTATAAATAAATATCCACCTTTTTTTATTTTAGGAATTATATTTTTTATAATTTTTTGTTTCATTGGCATATCAAAATATATCAAAACATTACGCAAAAATACAATATCAAAAGGCTCAATAAAACTAGGAATAGGTTCTATTAAATTAACTTGACGAAATAGTGTTTTACTTTTCAAAGTGTCATTTATCATAAAAGAACCTTCATATTTTCCAAACCCCTCTAAACAATACTCTCTTAAATATTGTCTAGGTATTTTTTCACTAAACTTCATTGGATAAAGTCCATTTTCAGCTCTTTTTAGTACTTCAGTATTAATATCAGTACCTACAACACTATATCCATACTTTTTAATTTCGTTAGAAGATTCTAATATCATAGCTAAGCTATATGCTTCTGCTCCTATGGAACTAGCTGCACTCCAAACACGTAAATGTGATTTTTGTTTAGGAATAATCTCTTTTTCAAAAAATTTAAAATGTTCAATTTCACGGAAAAAATATGTTTCATTTGTAGTAATCAAATCTATCATGATTTGTATTTCATCTATATTTGAACTAATATAATTATGATATTCATTAAAAGTTTTACAACCAATAGTCTTAATATGCTTGCTAAGACGATTTTCAATTAAGGTTTTTTTTTCTGCTTTTAAAAAAATACCACTTTTATCATAAATCAAAGATTTTATCTTTTCAAACTCTATGTCTTTAAGTGGTATTTTGTAAAAGATTCCATTATTCGCGTGCAAATTCTTGTATCCGTTTTTCTAATTCTGCAGTATCTGGTTTACTAATTACCCAATTAGCTCCTAAATCTTTAGCTTTGTTACTTAAAGAAGTATTTGCCATATTGGTATGTACTATAAAAGGTACTATTTCATACTCTTTATGTTTTTTTAACTCTGCTAAAAATTTCAACCCATCCATTATCGGCATCTCAATATCTGAAACAATTAAAGCAATTTCATCAGGGCTTTTACTTAATAAATAATCATAAGCCTCTTTACCATTTGCAAAAAGAGAATACTTTACTCCCATTTTTGTAAGTAAAGAAGCAATATTCATCTGAATAATTTTGCTATCTTCAGCAATTACTATCTCTTTTGTAATATTTTTTGTTTGAGTAACTTTTGATATTACACTTTCATTATTTTTTTCTATATCTGGAAAAATATCAAATAACATTTTATCTGAATCAAATACAGAGCAAAGCCTAGATGAGCCATCAACTATAATTTCACAGATGTAAGCCGTTTTAGGATCTCTATCTGAATTATTATCTAATTTTTCTGCATCTATATTTAAAATTGTTACTACATTTTTAATAACAATTCCAATTCTTCTACTACCATAATTACATACCATAACTAATTCATACTCATCAAGAGATTTTTCACCTCTTCCAAGCCATCTATCAAAGAGTACTATCGTATTGATGTTATCTCTAATTTTAGAAACACCCAAAATAATACTATCTGAAGCAGAATTTTTTGCCATGCTAATACTATCAAAAACGATAAGTTCTTCAACCTTAGCTACATTTATAGCAAAAAGTTCGTCATCACAATTTCTAAATACAACATATTGACTTGAAGCATCAGCATTACTTGTTACAAGTCTAATTAACTCATCATCAATATCAGAATAGATATTATTGTCTTGTTCATTATGTTCTTCAAGCATTAAATACCCCTAAATCTTTTTTATTCTCAATCCGACCTAACTCTTCTAAAGATAAAAGCGTATCTAACTTTAGTACTATGACAAATTTCCCATCAATCATTATAATTTTTTCAATAAAATCTTTTCTTATTTTTGCTCCAAAATCAGGACTTTGACGATTGTCTATTTCAGTTATTTGATGTACTTGATTTACAGCATCTATAATAAGTCCTACTTCTGTAGTATCTCCATCAATTATTGTTTCAACTATCACAATACTTGTTTTTGCAGATGGAATATTTGCATCCATTCCAAATCTAAGTGAAAGATCAATAATAGGAATTACACTACCTCTTACATTAGTTACACCTTTTACAAACTTTTGCATCATTGGAACACGAGTAATTTCAGAGTACTCAATAATCTCTTTTATCTCCATTACAGACAATGCAAAAATTTCATCCTTAACAATGAAGGTCAAATATTGACCTCCTTGTAGTGTTTCAGACATCTCTGACCCCTTTTTTATCATTGAACTATTTAAAATTTTTAAACTCTTTTTTATCTATTGTTTCAACTTTTGATACATCTTTTAGTGAAGATTTTGTAGCTGGACTCACCTCTTTTTTTATTTCATTTTGTTCTTTAGAAATAGTTTTAGTATCTGTTGATTTAGGTTTTTCTTCTGTTATTTTGAAAAATGCCATCATAGATTTAAGTTGTTCTGCTTGTGCTGACATCTCTTCACTTGCACTTGCAAGTTCTTCGCTACCACTTGCATTTTGTTGTGTTACTTGATCAAGTTGAGTCATAGAAGTATTAATTTGCCCTATTCCTGTATCTTGTTCTGCACTAGCTGCTGCAATTTCTTGGATAAGTTCAGCTGTTTGTTTGATTTGAGGAACCATCTCTTTTAAAAGTTCTCCAGCTCTTTCACTAATTGTAACACTATCAGTTGTAATTTTACTAATCTCTTGTGCTGCAATTTGACTTCGTTCTGCTAGTTTTCGTACTTCACTTGCAACAACGGCAAAACCTTTACCATGTTCCCCTGCTCTTGCTGCTTCAATTGCAGCATTAAGTGCTAATAGATTAGTTTGGTACGCAATATCTTCAATAATACTGATTTTACTTGCAATATCTTTCATTGCATCAACAGTTTGATTAACAGCTTCTCCACCTTCTTGTGCCATTTGGCTTGCATTTGTTGCCATTTCATCAGTTGATCTGGCATTTGCTGCATTTTGGTTGATACTACTTGTCATCTCTTCTATTGCACTTGTACTCTCTTCTAGATTTCCAGCCATAACAGCTGCTCCATTTGAAAGACTTTGAGCAGTTGCACTTACTTGTTCACTTGCTCCTGCTATTTGGTCTGCACCATTTTGTACATTTATTACAATTTCTTGAAGTTTTTCACCCATTTCATTTGCTGAACTTTTAACTAAAGCAAGATCTCCTATCCAAATATCAGAAGTGATTCGTTTTGTTAAATCTCCTTCAGCCATAGCTTGGAAAACTTCACTTTCTTCTGTAATAGCTCTATCTACCGCTTCAGCTAAACCATTTACTGCTTGTTTAAATACATCATAGTCATTTTTATATTCTGTTGTTATACGAACTTTAAAATCTGCTTTTGATAGTTTTACTAAAGCTCCAACACCATCTGTTACTACTGCGGCATAGATAATATCAAGCATATTATTTACACCTGATACTATTTCACTATATCCACCTTTTAATGTATCTGCATTTGCTCTATATGTTAATAATCCATCTGCTGCATTATCAATCAATGTTCTTGTTTCATTATCCATTGTACTTAATGCACCCATTACATCATTAACTGCTTTTTTAAATACATCATAATCATTTTTATATTCTGTTGTTATTGGTTGAGAAAAATTACCATCTGCAAGTCTTACTAAAGCTCCAACACCATCTGTTACTACTGCTGCATAGATAATATCAAGCATATTATTTACACCTGATACGATTTCACTATATCCACCTTTTAATGTATTCGCGTTCGCTCTATATGTTAGTTGTCCATCTGCAGCATTATCAATCAATGTTCTTGTTTCATTATCCATTGTACTTAATGCACCCATTACATCATTAACTGCTTTTTTAAATACATCATAATCATTTTTATATTCTGTTGTAATTGGTTGTTTAAAGTTACCATCTGCTAGTCTTACTAAAGCTCCAACTCCATCTGTTACTACTGCTGCATAGATAATATCAAGCATACCATTAACACCAGTTAACATATTATTCCAATCACCTTGGAACTTACTAGCTTCTGCCCTAGCACTCAATTTACCTTCTTTTGCTGCATCAATTAATATATTTAATTGATTTTGAACAGCAATAATTGTCTCACTCATAGTTTTCATAGAAGCTTTAAGTTTTCCAGTTTCATCAGAAGTATCCACATCTATTTTAACAGACATATCTCCTGCAGATATTCTTGTAGCTACATCCAATAACTCATTCATAGGACGAGTAATACTTCTTGTGATAAAAAATGCCATTATAATTCCACTTAATACGGCAATTACAGAAAGTGCAATCATTAATGTTTTAGCAGTATTATAGTTTGCATCTGCTACATCATTTGAGTCATTAACCAGTTGAATTTGGTACTTGTTAAGTTCATCAATTGCATCAAAAAATACTTTTTGAAGCTCTCTACCTTCTCCTGTTAAGATAGCATACCCTTCAGCATTTTTATTATCTAATCCAAGATTTAATACTTTTTCCATAGAAACATTGTAATTTTTTCTTGCCTCAATCACTTTTTTTAATAGTGCTTGACCTTTTTCACTTTTTATTTCATTAGATAATTTATCTGTAAGATTTCTCATCTTCTCACGATTACTTTTAATTTTTTCAACAATAGATTTTGATTCATCAACATCCTCTGTTAATAGAAGATTTCTAATAGCTGCCCTATTACTATTTGCACGTTCAACTATATCACTCACTGCAATAACTTTTGGAAATCTATCTTCAGCAACTTGATCAAAAATTTCCATCATGTTTGCTAATTTTGAAAGTCCTAATATTGAAACTATTGTAAGTAACACCAATAGTACCCCAAAGCCCATTCCCAGCTTCATACCAATTTTCATGTTTTTTAACATTTTTTTTCTCCATATTTATTTTTAATTTGTTTTATATTTTGTTTTAGGTTATTTTTTATCATTTCATCCACTACCTCCATGTTCAATACGGTGAAGTGCTTGGATATGATTGATTAACATTGGAATATCAAGAATTAAAGAAACACTTCCACTACCTAAAATAGAAACACCACTTAAACCTTTTAGACCATTGAAAATTTTGCCTAAAGGTTTGATTGCTGTTTGAAGTTCACCCATAAGTTCATCAACAATAATCCCAAATTTTTGTCCAGCATATTGAGTAACTACTATATTCTCTCTCTCAACTCTTTTTGGTGCTTCTCCAAAAAAATCTCGAAGATTAAGCAGTGGCAATAATTCACCTCTTAAATTTATAAACTTATTATTAGTAGTTTCTTCTTTATATCTATCTGATAACTCAATACATTCAACCACCATTTCTAATGGTATAGCATAATATGTGTTCCCTGTACGAGTTAAAAAGCCATCAATAATTGCTAAAGTAAGTGGCAATCGGATTATAAATTTTGTACCCTCATCTTTTTTACTTTGGATTTCAATATTTCCTCTTAATGATTCTATATTTCGTTTAACAACATCCATACCAACGCCACGACCACTTAAATCAGTTACTGCTGATGCTGTTGAAAATCCTGGAAGCAAGATTAAGTTAAATATTTCATTTTGACTTAAATTTACTCCCTCTTCAATCAAACCTTTTTCAAGAGCTTTTTTCAAAATCACTTCTTCATTTAAACCTTTACCATCATCTTCAATAGAAATAACAATAGTCCCAGCATCATGATAAGCATTTAATTTAAGTAAACCTGTAGGATTTTTACCTTTTATAGAACGTTCACTAGCTGTTTCAAGGCCATGATCAACTGCATTTCTTACAATATGCACAAGTGGGTCTGAAATCTTTTCTACAACAGTTTTATCAAGTTCTGTATCTCCACCATTAATAGATAATTCAACCTCTTTATCTACTTTTTTTGCTATATCTTGAACTATACGCTTAAATTTGTTAAAGGTATCTCCAATTTCTACCATTCTTATTTGCATCGCACTTTCACGAATATCTTCAAGCATTCGAGAAGCTATAGAAAGAGACTCTAACAAATCAGTATCAGCTCGTTCGGTTGCTTTTTGAACCACATTTGCATTTGCAATAACAAGTTCTCCAATAAGATTAATAAGAGTATCTATTTTTTCTGCATCCACTCTAATTGTATTTGAACTGTTGATTAATTTTGAATCTTTTTTTGATTGAGTTAATTTTTTTATAACATTTTCATTAGAAGTTTCTTCTTCAATTGATGGAACTTCTAAAGACTCTACTTTAATAGTACTATCCTCTTCAATAAACTCAAATACATCTAAAATCTCATCTTTGTTCATAGTAGTTTTATATATAATTTCAGAATGTAAATAACATTTTGTAGGGTCAATATTTTTTAAAGAAGGAATTTTTGATAAATCAGTTTTATTAAAAAGTATCTCTCCTCGTGTTGATAAAAACCTAATAAAATTATATGGATCAAATCCTTGTTCATACATCTCTAGATGATAAGCAATAGTTATCTTCCATTCATTCATACTATTATTTGATGATTCACTATTATCTACTTTTTGGATATCAGAAACAGCTTCTGCTGTCAAATATGTTGAAAGCCTTTTTATCAACTCTTCAGCTACTTCATTCATCTCTTTTGGTGGAAGTTCACCATTTTGATTGTCAAAAGCAAAAAGTACAAGTTCTTCCATATAGTCTTTACATTCAAAAAGAAGCTCAATAATTTCTGAGGTTAGTTCGATTTTTTCATTTCGTACATCATCCAATAAATTTTCTGCAACATGAGTAAATGAAACAATATAATCAAGATGGTACATCCCTGCTGTTCCTTTAATCGTATGAGCAGCCCTAAAAATTGAATTTATTGATTCATCATCTATATTACCCTCTCTAATGTCAACCAATGAGCTTTCCATTCTTTCAAGTAAATCTATTGATTCATCCCTAAATGCACTTGCTATTCCAGCAAAATCATTCATTATCTACCTCACCTTCAAATAATTCTAATACATTCATTGTTTCAATATAATCTTGTACTTCAGTAGAAATATTGATAAAAGTTATAGTTTTTCCAGCATCTACTGCCTCTTTTTTGAGAGAGACAAGTAAAGAAAAAGCTGAAGAATCAAAACTCTGTACCTCTTCTAAAGAGACAATAAAATTTTGAACCACATCAAAAGACTCTTCTAATGATTTTTTTAGCTCCTCTACACTATAAATATTAAATTCATTTTGCAAAGTAAGTCTAAGTTGGTTTTCTTCTAAAGAAATCATGAAATTACCTAAATAATTTTGAAGCAGCTAGTAAAAGTTGAGATTTTTCAAATGGTTTTACCATCCATGCTTTAACACCTGCTGCTTTACCTTGTTCTACCATACTGGCACCTGATTCTGTTGTTAACATAACAATTGGTATGAATTTATGTCTTGGATTTTCTCGATAAGTTCGTGCAAACTCCAAACCATTCATAATAGGCATATTAACATCACAAAAAATCAATCCTATATCATGTTCTTCAAGCTTTTCTAAGGCCTCTTTACCATGCCCTGCTTCAACTGTTTCATAACCTTCATCTTTTAATGCAAAAGTTACAGTAGAACGCATTACACTTGAATCATCAACAACTAATATTTTTTTTCCCATTTTAATCCTTTTTAAAAAATTTTATAAAAATACCATGCCACCATTTTCAATATGCTCTTCTTCGACGGCATTAGAAGAGTCTCCAATACTCCTTTGTTCTATAGTTGTATATCCTGATTTTAATAGTTCAATATGTTCATCTATATTATAGTTTTGGTCTTCACCTATTTTTTGAGATAATAACTTCATATCATCTCCCATATGTACAAGTATTTGTTTCATTCTGTCTTGAAATTGAAGAATTAAAAGTGTTGATTTAAGTCGTTCATTTATCAAATTTATAGTTTGAACTATTTCATTTTGTTCATTTTGAAGTTGATTTATAGAACTAGAAAGGTTACCTAATAAGTCAGCTAACATAGTTTGAACATTTCCTAATATTGTATGTTCATTGTCAGCGTTATTTATATTTGCTTTTACAAAAGTTTGAAATGTAGTATCAAAATCTTTAACTGAATTATTTATTTGCATATTATTATTGTTTAATCTGTTACTAAAATTACTTATTTCACCTGCAATTACTTTAAATTTTCTCCCTACAACATCTTCAGCTTTTTGAGCAACAACACTTGCATTTAATGACAATATTCTTGTTTCAATTTCTAAATTACTAAGTGCTGAAACTGTTTGTGTTATTTGTTTTATGCTAGTTTCTGATTTTGTTATCATCTTTGTCATCTCGTCTTTTACCTCTAAAAGACTTTCAAGATCTTTCAATGCCAATTGAAGGTTATCTATACTACTTTCATCTATAAAAGTACTATTTTCTTGAGTATGATTTTTTGATAATCCATTAAGTGCGTCTGTTATTTGAGCTAAATTAGATACAGTATCTGAAATACCATTATCTGACATATCAATACTTTTTTCAACTAAGTCACTCCAAATTGAAAATATTGATTGTAATGATTCTGATTTCATATATAAAACAACCTTTTTATAAAATAATTTTTGAATAATAACACAGTAACGGTCACATTTCGGTCACAGATTACTAAAAAAAGGTGTTTTTTGTAAAATTTATATAAAATTTCTATAAAAAATAATAAAAATATAATGAAAATAATAACAAAAAATTTTGTAAAATATTATACTTAATTTCACTCTATAATAATTATTTAAGTTTATTTGAGTAATAAAAAAGTTACATAAAAGGCATATGATTATAATTTGTACATATATGAAAGATTGAGCAGATAGTAAAATAAACATTTTATCATCTAGATTTTGCTATCATTTTTTTTTCACTTAGGAACAAACTATGATAAAAGCAAAATCTCTTTACCACTTAATCCTTTACAGTATTATTTTTATTGTTATTCTTATTTCTTTTTTTACTTTTATAATTATCGAGAATGCTTTTGATGATTTTCAAGAAAAGATTGAAATTATTAAAACAGACTATGCAAATAAACAAAAAGATGCCATTAGAAATGAGATAGAGAAAACTATTAATTTTATATATTTTTATGACAATAAATACAAAAATATCAAATCAAAAGAAGAGATGCAAAAAGATATTTTAGAAATAATAGAGAGTATAAGGGATAAAAAATCTATGGATAACTATCTATTTATCTATGATTTTTCTGGAACATCACTTTATAATCCTATGTCAAAACATTATGAAGGAAAAAATCTATTTAAATATAAAGATAAAACTGGTAAAGAAGTAATTAAAGAGTTAATTAATATTTCAAAGGATAATGCGGGAGGATACGTTGAATATATGTGGTTAAAACCACAAGAGAATAAAGAAGTACAAAAAATTTCTTATGCCCTTTCATATAAACCATGGAATTGGACAATAGGTACTGGCGCATACTTAAATGAAATAGATAAAGTTGTAGTACAAAAAGAGCTTGAATATGATGAAAAAATATCAAATTATATCCTCCAGATTTTATCACTTACAATTATGCTAGTTCTTTACTCTATATTTATTTATAAAAATGCAACCATACTAATTGTAAATGATGTTAAAACTATAGGAAAATATTTTAAAGACTCTCAACTAAATGATACTCCAATAAATCAAAATAAAATTATATTTGGTGAGTTTAAAGTTATTGCTAATTATGCCTATGATGCAATGCACAACATTAAAGATAAAAATAATATGTTAAATGAGTTAAATACTCACCTAGAAAATACAGTTACAAAACAAACAAAACAACTAACCCAATTAGTTGAAAAACAAAAAAAATTTATAAAAAACTCTGTGCACGAGATAAATACTCCTTTATCTATTATTCAAACAAATCTTGACTTATATAAAATGACTAACCCTGTTAATAAATATATAAGGAATATAGAAAGTGGAGCTAAAACAATTCAATATATATTTGATGATTTATCATTTATGATAAAAAAAGATAGAGTAAATTATGAAAAAGAGATTTTTAATTTCTCTGAATATTTAAAAAATAGACTAGAATTTTTTGATGACATAAGTACTGCAAATTCACTTTTTTTTGTTACAAATATTCAAGATCCTATTTTTATAAATTTTAATAAAACCCTTTTACAAAGAATATTGGATAACAATATATCAAATGCAATAAAATACTCATTTAAAGACTCTCCTATTTATATAAAATTGTTACAAGATGATTTAGGAATTATATTTGAAGTTAAAACTACTTCAAAAAAAATAGAAAATAAAGAAAAAATATTCAATGACTTCTATAGAGAAAATGACGCAAGAGGAGGCTTTGGATTAGGACTTAGAATTGTAAAAGAGATTTGTGATAAAAATAACGTTATAATTAACCTTGACTCTACAGATGAGAATACAAAATTTACATACAGGTTTAGCAAAAATGAAAATACTACTTCTTGAAGATGAAATGATGCTTAACAATGCCATAAATGAATATTTATCTGGTATTGGTCACTTAGTAACAAGTTTTACAGATGGACAAGATGTTTTAAATAATGTTGATACTTCTTATGACCTTTTAATTTTGGATGTAAATGTACCTACAGTAAATGGTTTTGATATTTTAGATACCTTAAATAAAAAAAATACCTTTATTCCAACAATATTTATTACAGCTCTTATAGATATTGAAGATATTACAAAAGCATATAACCTTGGATGTAGAGAATACATTAAAAAACCTTTTCACTTAGAAGAACTAGCAATAAAGATTAATCAAATACTTAAAAAAGATAAACAATCTACATCTCATATGAAATTATCTGAAAATTATTCATATTCAAAAACAGAAAAAGTTTTATACTTTAATAATGAGCCACAAAGTTTAACAAAGAAACAATTAGAAATAATACATATACTTGCTCTTAATATTAATATGATAGTTGACTTTGAAAGATTTAGAGTTGATGTATGGGATGCAGAAGATATAGATAATCCTACAATTAGAGCAGAAATTTCTAGACTTAAAAAAGCACTAAAAGAGGATTTTATTAAAAATATTAGAGGTTTAGGCTACAAAGTAGAAAGATACTATTCTGTATAAAGTGCCATTTTATGGTACTTTAAACTTAAAAAAACATAAATTTTACATAAATTTCAAAATTTCTTCTTTTTTTATTCTAATTGCTATCCTTTTGCTATTTACCGTTATTACAATTACAATGTTAATTATTGAAAGAGAGTAATTTCTTTTGGTAAATTCAAAAAAGGAGAACCTATGAGTCCAGAAAAAGCTCAGGCTTATTGGAAAGAAAATATTTCAACTATAATTAAACTACTTGTAGTTTGGTTTGTTGTTTCTTACGGATGTGGTATTTTATTTATTAATGAATTAAATGCTATAGAAATCAGTGGTGTAAAACTTGGATTTTGGTTTGCACAACAAGGTGCAATATATGTGTTTGTTGCTCTTATCTTCGTTTATGTTAAAATAATGACTAACATTGACGAAAAATACGGCGTTCACGAATAGGAGATAGAGAATATGGAATTACAATCATTAATTTACCTATTCGTAGGTGTTTCATTCGCAATTTACATTGGTATTGCTCTTTGGGCAAAAGCTGGATCTACTAAAGATTTCTATGTAGCTGGTGGAGGGGTTCATCCAGTTGCAAATGGTATGGCAACTGCAGCAGATTGGATGTCAGCGGCATCTTTTATCTCACTTGCTGGTATTATTTCTTTTAAAGGTTCTGATGGTGGCGCTTACTTAATGGGATGGACTGGTGGATATGTTCTACTAGCTATGTTACTTGCTCCTTATTTAAGAAAATTTGGAAAATTTACAGTTCCTGATTTCGTTGGTGATAGATATTATTCTAGTACTGCGAGACTTGTTGCTGTTATCGGTGTTATTTTTGTTTCGTTTACTTATGTTGCAGGACAAATGAGAGGTGTTGGGATTGTTTTCTCAAGATTCTTACAAGTTGATGTTAATACGGGTGTACTTATTGGTATGGGTATCGTTTTCTTCTACTCAGTTTTAGGTGGAATGAAAGGTATTACATATACTCAAGTTGCTCAATATATTGTTATGATTTTTGCATATATGATTCCTGCAATTTTCTTATCATTACAAGTTACTGATACATTTTTACCTCAATTAGGTATTTTTGCAACTACTACATTTGCATTTGATGATGGTGTAAGAGTTATTCCTGAAGGTACATATCTATTACATGCACTTGATACTGCTGTAACAGACTTAGGATTTAAAGCTTATTCTCAACCAGGTAACTTATGGAATACATTTATGTTAACTACTGCTCTTATGTTAGGAACAGCTGGTTTACCACACGTTATTGTTAGATTCTTTACAGTACCAACTGTTAAAGATGCTAGAGTATCTGCTGGTTGGGCATTAGTGTTTATTGCAATTATGTATACAACTATTTCATCAGTTGCTGCATTCTCAAGAGTTAACTTAATTAAAAATGTTCAAAATGTTGAATATAAAGCGTTTGTAGCTGGTGAGATTGAAGGAAATAATGGTAAATGGTTTAAAACATGGGAACATGGTGGATTATTAGCATGGACTGATAGAAATGGTGATGGTAAAATCCAATATGGACCAGATGCTGCATTTGCTGGTAAACCAAAATTTGATGGAACAAAAACTGGTGAGTATGGTGAAAGATTAACAACTAATGCTAAACCAGCTGCAAACAGTGGAAAAATTGAAAATGAGTTATATGTTGATAGAGATATCATGGTACTTGCAAATCCAGAAATTGCTAACTTACCTAACTGGGTAATTGCATTTATTGCTGCTGGAGGTCTTGCTGCTGCATTATCAACTGCTGCTGGATTATTACTTGTAATTGCATCTGCAATTTCACACGACTTATTAGGGCAAGTTGTATTTAAAGACCCTGAAACTCACAAATCTACATTAAACGAAAAAACTGAGTTAATGTGGGCTAGAATTTCAGCTGTTGTTGCAATTTGTATTGCTGGATACTTAGGAATTAACCCTCCAGGTTTCGTTGCACAAGTTGTTGCATTCGCATTCGGTCTTGCTGCTGCTGCATTCTTCCCTACAATTATCCTTGGGATTTTTGATAAGAGAATGAATAAAGAAGGTGCTATTGCTGGTATTTTAGTTGGATTATTCTTCACATTTGGATACATTGTTTACTTCGTATTCATGGGTGGAAATAAAGCTGATTATTTCTTAGGAATTGCACCAACTGGTATTGGTACAATTGGTACAATTTTACACTTAATCGTGGCATTTGCTGTATCAAGAATGACTCCTCCACCACCACAAGATATTCAAGATCTTGTTGAAAGAATTAGAATTCCTTCAGGTGCAGGTGAAGCACACGCTCATTAATATTCTAAAAAGTATGCCTTCGGGCATACTTTTTTACTTTCTACTTTTTTCTACTTATTTTAAAATTGATAAAACAAAATAATTAAAAAAGAGTACAATATTCTTAAAAAAGGTTTTAAATGAGTTTAAGAGACCAAGAAACTTTCCTCTCAAATATACATCCATTTGAAGTTTTAACAGAAGAACAAATGAATTTATGTATCAATAGTATGGATATTGCTTATTATCCAAAAGATACAACTATTCTTAGTCCAGAAAAAAATTCAACCCATTATTTTATTATTATAAAAGGTACTATTCATGAAGTAACCCCAGAAGGTGAGATGGTTATGGATTTTCATCAAGAGGATTCATTTGATGCTAACTCTTTGATTTATGGTGAATGTAAACACAATTTTATTGTAAAAGAGGATTTAATTTGTTATGAATTAGAAAAAAAAGCTTTTCTAACTCTAATTGAGCAAAATTCTGAATTCAAAGAGTTTTTTTTAAATAATCTAGTAAGTAAATTACAAAATCTAAAAGAGAAAAAATATACATCAGAATTATCATCTTTTATGATTGCAAGAGTTGATGATACAGTAATACATGATCCGTGTATTGTAAAAAGTGGAACAAAATTAATTGATGCAATAGAAAAATCAATTGAGTTTAAAACATCTACAATAATTGTAGAGTATGAAAAAGGGTATGGAATAATTACCGATTCACTTTTAAAAATGAAAGTACTACTTGAAGGTAGAGATTTATCAATTCCCGTAGAAGATATTGCAATTTTCCCTCTTCTAACAGTAAATAAAGAAGATTATTTGTTTGATGCCTTTTCTTTACTAATCAAAAAAAATATTAAAAGAGTTGGTGTAGTTGATAACTCTGGAAATATGCTAGGAATATTAGAACAAATTGATGTTTTATCACACTTTGCAAATCATACATATGTAGTAGATTCTAAAATAAAAAAAGCAGCAACTATTGAAGATTTAAAACAAGCTAGTGTAGAGCTTATAAATACTATTACAACTCTAAATGCAAAGGGAGTAAAAGTTAATCATATATCTAACTTAATTGGTCAATTAAATACAAAAGTTTATAGAAAACTTTATAGTTTAGTTATGCCAAAAGAGTTAATGAACAATGCTTGTTTTGTGGTAATGGGAAGTGAAGGTAGAAACGAACAAATAATTAAAACTGACCAAGATAATGCACTAATTATTAGAGATGAAATTGATGTTGAACAATATAGACCTTATATGGAAGAGATAACTAAAATATTGATTGATTTTGGTTATCCACCATGTGAAGGTAATATTATGGTTTCAAACCCATTTTGGTGTAAAAGTTTTCAATCATATAAAGATGAAACAAAAAAATGGATTGAAGCTCCTGATATGCAAAACTATATGGATTTGGCAATATTTTTTGACTCCTTTGCAGTTGCAGGAGATAAAGAATTATTGATTAAACTTAAAGATGATTTATTTAATAAACTTCACGATAAAGATGTATTTATGGCATATTTTGCAAAAGCAACACTAGCCTTTGATACCCCTAGTATTGTGGCAAATTTTATGACAAAAACTCACTATATTGATATTAAAAAAGCAGGGATTTTCCCTGTCGTTCAAGGTATTAGAAGTTTAGCTTTAAGGGAAAGAATTAGAGAAACTACTACTGAAAAAAGAATCAAAATATTAGAACAAAGAAAAGTTTTACCAACAAATTTAGCGAATGAATTACTTGAAGCTTTTGATATATTATGTACTTTAAGATTAAAAGCTCAACTTGCAAAACTACATGAAAATAAGAAAATAAATAATGAAATAGATACACATTCTCTTGGTAAAATTGAACGTGATTTATTAAAAGATAGTTTTAAAATTGTAACTGATTTTAAAAAGTTTATTTCATATACATTTAAAATAGATAAGATTTCATAATGTTAAAAAAAATTTTTAAAGATTTAAACAAAAAAAAATTAAAAGATAAAAAATATGAATATCTTTTTGATGAAGAACCAAAAAATGAGTATGTTTGTCTAGACTGTGAAACAACTGGACTAAATCCCAAAAAAGATGAAATACTCTCTATTGGTGCAGTAATAATAAAAGAAAACAAAGTTCTAATGAGAAAAACTTTTAATATCTTTGTTAAACCTTCAGATAAAATATCAATAGAGTCAATTTTAATACATAGAATTAGACCTATTGACTTAGAAAATGCTATTGATCCAGAAGAGGCAATTTATAAATTGTTGGAATTTATAGGCTCAAGAGCTATAGTGGGATATTATATAAAATTTGATATAGCAATAATATCAAAATATACAAAAAAATATCTTGGAATAAAACTTCCAAACTCGTCAATTGAAGTATCATCAATGTATTATCGTACAAAAAAAAGAAGAAGTGATTATGAGTTTGTTGATTTAAAATTTGATACCATAATGAAAGAACTTGATATACCAATGTTAGGTAAACATGATGCACTTAATGATGCAATAATGACCTCAATGATTTTCCTTAAACTAAAAGGTTTACCACCAGCACAATCTACTTTTTACACATAAAATAAACTACTTATGTACCCATTATGTACAAATTGTGTAACATAATGTTACTTTAATTTTTTAAAATCTTAAAAAAAGCTTAATTTTTTATTCTGATATTTATTTATAATCCTAGATATGTATAATCCTTAGTGTATTTTAAATACTAAAAGTAGTAATTTTAAAATTATAATTGAAAGGACAAACATGAATGACGAATTAGTTCAAAAAATTCGGTCTAATCCGAAATATAAAGAATTAGTAAGTAAAAGAACTGGTTTTGCTATAAAACTAGGAATTTTTATATTAGCAATATTTTATACGTATATATTAACTATTGCTTTTAATCCATCTTTTTTAGGTACTAAACTAGGTAATGAAGGGGTTATGACAATCGCATTTCCTATTGCAGCAGGAATTATTGTTATAAGTTTTATTACAACATTAATTTATGTTAGAAAAGCAAATGGTGAGTATGAAGACTTAATCAATGCAATTAAAGAAGATGTAAAGGATGAATTATAATGTTTAAAATTTTAGCACTAATTTCAATTTTTGCCGTTGCATTATTTGCAGGGGGAGATGCAACATTTGAAGCTACAAAAAGAGAATTAAACATTCCTGCAATTGTTATGTTTTTTATTTTTGTAGGAGCTACTTTAGGTATTACTTATTGGGCAGCAAAAAGAACAAAATCTGCAAGTGATTTTTATACAGCAGGTGGCGGAATTACAGGTTTTCAAAATGGTATGGCAATTGCTGGAGATTATATGTCAGCAGCATCATTTCTTGGATTATCTGGTTTAGTTTATCTAAAAGGTTATGATGGACTTGTTTATGCGGTTGGATTTTTAGTTGGATGGCCTGTTATATTATTTTTGATGGCTGAAAAATTAAGAAACTTAGGGAAATTTACTTTTGCTGATATTGCTGCATATAGACTTGGTCAAAAAGAGATTAGAACTCTTGCATCACTTGGTTCATTAGCGGTTGTTACTTTATACCTTATTGCTCAAATGGTAGGTTCTGGTAAACTTATTCAAGTATTATTTGGGCTTCCATATGAATATGCTGTTATTCTTGTGGGTGTTATGATGATTGTATATGTAACATTTGGTGGTATGCTTGCAACAACTTGGGTTCAAATCATAAAAGCTATTTTATTACTTTCTGGAGTTTCTTTTATGGGATTCATGGTATTGAGCCATTTTGGATTTAGCTTTGAAGCATTAGCAGAAAAAGCTGTTGAAAGTCACAAATTAGGACAAGCTATTATGGCACCAGGTGGATTTATTTCTGATCCTGTAAGTGCAATTTCTTTAGGTATGGCACTTATGCTTGGGACTGCAGGATTACCTCACGTTCTTATGAGATTTTTTACAGTTGGAAATGCTAAAGAAGCTAGAAAATCTGTTGTTTATGCAACTGGATTTATTGGTTATTTTTATTTAGTAATTGCAATTATTGGTTTAGGAGCAATTGTATTCTTAAACTCGCCAGAAGGTGCACAATACTTTGTAGATGGTAAATTGTTTGGTGGAAATAATATGGCTGCAATTCACTTATCACATGTTGTTGGTGGAAACGTATTTTTAGGATTTATTTCGGCCGTTGCTTTTGCTACAATCTTAGCTGTTGTTTCAGGTCTTACACTTGCAGGTGCAAGTGCGATTTCACATGACCTTTATGCTTCAGTTATCAATCCAAATTGTACAGAAGAACAAGAGATTAAAATCTCTAAAAGATCAGTAATTGTTATTGGAATTGTTGGTGTTATTTTAGGTATTGCCTTTGAACAACAAAATATTGCATTCATGGTTGGACTTGCTTTTGCTATTGCTGCATCTGCTAACTTCCCAATTCTTTTCTTATCAATTTATTGGTCTAAACTTACTACAAGAGGAGCATTTATTGGTGGATTAATTGGTCTAATTACTGCCGTTACACTTGTAATTGTTGGACCTATTGTTTGGGTACAAATTTTAGGAAATGAACAAGCATTATTTCCTTATAAACACCCTGCACTATTCTCTGTAACTGCAGCATTTATTGCTATTTGGTTTTTCTCTATTACTGATAATAGCCAACGAGCAAAAGATGAACAAAAAGCATTTGAAGCACAAAGTGTTAGAGCTGAAACAGGCTTTGGAGCTGATGGAGCTGTTGAACACTAATTTATCAAAGAGGTTTCCTCTTTGATAATAAAACTTTTATAAATTTTTACTATTAGTTTCAGTTTTTTATCATACATCCTATGTTAATCTAATTATTAAAATAAATAGTAAAGATTTAAAATGACAATTTTAGAACAAACAACCTTTATCAAATCTATCCACCCTTTTGAGGCTCTTACAAAATCACAATTGGAAGAGTTTGCTGATGCTTTAGATATTGTATATTTAAAAAAAGATGAACTAATCCAAAAACAAGGTAGTTCACCACAGTATCTTTATTTTGTTATAAAAGGTCTGATTCAAGAAAAAGTTGATGAAGATGTATTATCTATTTATTCAAAAAGTGAATTTTTTGATACTATTTCATTAATTGAAAACTATTCAAAACACTCATTTATAGCAGCCCAAGAGAGTATTTGTTATATACTTCCAAGGGAAATTTTTATAAAAACATTACATGAAAACCCTGATTTAGAAAGCTTCTTTTTTCAATCTATTTCCCAAAAACTAAATGCAAATATTAGCAATGAAAAAAATAAAGAATTAGCAAATTTAATGGTTGCAAAAGTAAAAGATGCAAGGGTTCATCGAGCTGTAATTGTGCCATACAACACTACTATTTATGAAGCAGTTAAAACCATAAAAAAAGAGAAAGTTCCTACACTTTTACTTGAAGATGAAAAAGGTGAAATTTATATTGTAACTGATTCAGATTTTAGAGAAAAAGTGATTTTAAACCGTATGGACTTTGATGATATTGTTGGAAAAATATCAAATGGCGGATTAAAATATGTAAATGAAAATGACTTTTTATTTAATGCCCAACTTCTTATGACAAAACATGGATTAAAAAGAATGGTTGTAAAAAGTGATGAGGATAAAATAGTTGGTATTATTGACCAAATTTCATTATCTTCATTTTTTGCCACACACACTTTTTCTGTGTCAAATGAGATTGACAAAGCAGAAACAATTGAAGAACTTAAAATAGCTTGTATGTCACTAATAAAAATAATCAAATCACTAAATGCCAAAGGCGTAAAAGTAGATTTTATATCAAAACTCATCAACCAATTAAATAGAAAAATCATGGATAAACTATTTAAAAAACTAGCTCCCGAAAGCTTACATAACAAATCATGTCTTGTCGTTATGGGAAGTGAAGGAAGAGGTGAACAGATTCTAAAAACTGACCAAGACAATGCTTTTATAATAGATGATGATTGTGATATAAGTGATGAAGAACTTGAAAAGTTTACGCAAAAATATACTGAAACATTAGTGGATTTTGGATTTCCTAGATGTGAAGGAAATATTATGGTTTCAAATCCTTATTGGTGTAGAAGATTTAGTGATTTTAAAAAGCAAGTTTATGAATGGATTACACAACCAAGCGGTGATAATTACATGAACTTAGCAATATTTTATGATGCTGTTTGTGTTACTGGAAAAAGAGAGTTAATAGATGAACTTAAACAATATATTTTTAAAATTGGTTCCACTTCTCAAAGTTTTTATATGCACTTTGCTAAGATAATCATGGAGTTTAATGTTCCTTTAGGATTTTTTGATGGTTTTGTTTTTGATTCAAAAGATAAAGAACATAAAAATGAAATTGATATCAAAAAAGGTGGTATTTTTATACTTGTACAAAGTATTAGAACCTTGTGTTTGGAACATAAAATCATGAGAACAAATACACTAAAAAGAATAGAAGAGCTAAAAGAGTTAGGTGAATTTGATAATGAATTTGCATCTGAGTTAAAAGAAGCATTTAATTTTCTATCAACAATTAAACTAAAATCAAATCTAGAAAAACTTGATGCTGGTAAAAAAATTGATAACTATATCAATCCTGAAAACCTAAATACTATGGAAAAAGATTTATTAAAAGAGAGTTTTAAAATTGTTACAAAATTAAAGAAAAAATTAGAACATCATTATAAGTTAAATTATGTTTAATATAATAAAAAACTACTTCAACAAAAAAAATCTAAAAGATGAAAAATATCTCTATCTTTTTGATAAAAACAGTGATGATGAATATGTATGTTTTGATTGTGAAACCACAGGACTTGATCCTCTAAAAGATGATATTATCTCAATTGGTGCGGTTATTATAAAAAATAACACCATACTATCAAGCAAAAAATTTGTTAAACTTGTTAAACCTAAAACTAAACTCCAAGAAGATGCCATAAAAGTTCATCATATTAGAGTTATGGATTTAGAAGAAGCTGAAGATATTGATGATGTAATTGAAGAATTTTTAGAATTTATTGGAAATAAAAAACTTGTAGGTTATTTTTTAGAGTTTGATATTGCAATGATTAATAAATACATTAAACCAAAACTAGGAATAACTTTACCAAATAAAACATATGAAGTTTCTGCTATTTACCATGATTGGAAAATTGAAAAAATCCCACAAAGTAATATTGACTTAAGATTCAATACTATTATGAAAGATTTGGATATACCAATTTTAGGTAAACATGATGCGTATAATGATGCAATCATGACTTCTATGATATTTCTAAAACTAAAAAATCAAGCTAAAGTAAGAATTTAATAAATTCTTTTATAGAAAACTACTATAATCTTTGTTCAAAATCACATATAAAAGGTAAAAAATGTTAGTACTTGTATTAAATGCTGGAAGTTCTTCTTTAAAATATCAATTAATCAATGCAAAAGATGGGGATGTTATTGCAAGTGGATTAGTTGAAAGAATTGGACTTGACGGTATTTTAAAACATGAAATGGGTGAGAATAAGAAACTTACTTTTGAAATAGATATTCCAACTCATAAAGAAGCTATTGAACTTGTTTTAAAAACAATGACTGAAGGGGAAACAAAAGTTATTGATTCAATAAATGAGATTGATGCTATTGGGCATAGGGTTGTTCATGGTGGAGAATATTTTAACTCTTCTACAATAGTTGATGATAAGGTTATCAATAAAATAGAAAAACTAATACCTCTTGCACCATTGCATAATCCTGCAAATATTTTGGGAATGAAGATTTGTCAAAATCTTATGCCAAAGACTCCAAATGTAGCAGTTTTTGATACGGCATTTCATCAAACTATGCCTGAAGAAAACTTTTTATATGCAGTACCACATGAAGATTATACAGAATACCATTTGAGAAAATATGGTTTTCATGGGACAAGCCATTATTACGTATCACAAGAAGCCATCAAATTACTTGGTAATAAAAAAAGTTCTAAAATTATAGTTTGTCACTTAGGAAATGGTTCTTCAATTTGTGCAGTAAAAGATGGAAAATCAATAAGTACTTCTATGGGCTTAACACCACTTGAGGGGTTAGTTATGGGAACTAGAAGTGGAGATATTGATGCTGGAGTTATTCCATACTTAATGGAAAAGAAAAATATGGATGGTCATCAAATAATTGATTATCTAAATAAAAAATCAGGAATATTAGGACTTTCTGGAATAAGTTCTGATTTAAGAGAAGTTATAAAAGCCTCAAACGAAGGTGATAAAAGAGCAACTGTAACTATAGAATTGATTTGTAATAGAATTAAAAAATATCTTTGTGCATATGCAGGATTACTTGGTGGTGTAGATGCAGTTTGTTTTACAGCTGGTATTGGAGAGAACTCTGATTTAATTAGAGAAAAAGTTTGTAATGAACTTGATTTTATGGGTATTGTTTTAGACAAAGAAAAAAATAAAATTAGATCTAGTGAAAATAGAGAAATAAATAAAACAACTTCTAAAACAAAAATTTATGTAATTCCAACAAATGAAGAACTTGTAATTGCAAAAGATACATACAATTTAGTAAAGGCTAAATAAGCCTTTACTTTAAAATAAATTAACTTAATTTAAAAAACTCAATTTTATTACAAATCTTCACAAATCTTTATTTTTTCAAAAAATATGTATAAATTATGTATCCTTTGGTAATATATACTATAAAATTAATTGTTATCATTTAAGTTATATTTAGGTTGCTATTTTAATGCTATGGTGTCCAAATATAATCTAAAGACAAATAAAGCAGAAAGGGTTAATTCTATGGGTTTGATTGACAGTATTAAATCAAAGGCAAAAGAAGAGTTAAGAACAATAGTTCTTCCAGAGTCTGAAGATGAAAGAGTTTTAAAAGCTACAGAGCAAGTTTTAAAAGATAAAACTGCAAATGTTATCTTAATAGGTAATGAAGAGAAAGTAAAAGCTGATGCTAAGGCATGTGGTGCAAATATTGAAGGGGTTTCGATAATTGATCCAAAAACTTTTGATGGTATTGATAAATATGTTGATGAATTAGTTCAACTTAGAAAATCTAAAGGTTTAACAAAAGAAGAAGCAACTGAAATTATGACTACTGAGCCAAGATTTTTTGGTTGTATGATGGTTAGACTTGGTGATGCAGATGGATTAGTAGCAGGTTCTAATTCACCAACTGCTGATGTTTTAAGAGCAGCTATTCAAGTTATTAAAACAGCACCGGGTATTAACACAGTTTCTTCAACATTTATTATGGAAACGGCTGATGGAAGATTTGGAGATAATGGATTAATATTATTTGCTGATTGTGCAGTTAATCCAGAACCAAATGCAGAACAACTAGCTGATATAGCAGCTGCAACTGCTGCAACTGCAAAAAGTGTAGTTGGATTAGAACCAAGAGTTGCAATGTTATCTTTTTCTACAAAGGGAAGTGCTAAACATCCTTTAGTTGATAAAGTTCAAAATGCTTGTAATATATTAAAAGATAGAAATGTTGATTTCTCTTTTGATGGTGAAATGCAAGCAGATGCTGCAATAGTTGAGGCAATTGGAGCATCAAAAGCACCAGGTTCAAAAGTAGCTGGAGTTGCTAATGTTTTAGTATTCCCTGATTTACAAGCTGGAAATATTGGATATAAATTAGTTCAAAGATTTGCAAATGCTGCTGCACATGGACCAATAGTACAAGGTTTAAATCAACCAGTTAATGACCTCTCACGTGGTTGTTCTGTAGAAGATATTTCAAATTTGGTAGCTATTACAGCAACTCAAGTAGTAAAATAATTAAACAAACAAAGGAGTTTTATTTATGTTAGTATTCATTTTAAATGCAGGAAGTTCGTCGTTAAAGTATCAGTTAATGAACCCAATTATCAAAAAAGTTTTCGCATCAGGTATTTGCGAAAGAATAGGTATTGATGGTGTTTTAAAACATGAATTTGGTGAAGATAGAGAGTTAAAATTAGAAATTTCTATGCCAACACACAGAGAAGCAATAGAAGCTGTATTATCGACTTTAACTTCAGGGGAAGGTAAAGTTATCGATTCTATTAATGATATTGATGCTATAGGACACAGAGCTGTTCATGGTGGAGAAGAATTTTCTGGTTCAGTTTTAGTAACTGATAGAGTAATTGAAACAATGAAAAAACTTATTCCTCTTGCTCCTTTACATAATCCAGCAAATATTTTGGGAATGGAAATTTGTCAAGAATTAATGTCTGGTAAACCAAATGTTGCAGTATTTGATACAGCATTCCACCAAACTATGCCTGATTATGCTTATATGTATGCTTTACCATATGACCAATATACTAAACATGGTATTAGAAAATATGGTTTCCATGGAACAAGCCATTATTATGTATCAAATGAAGCTAGACAAATGTTAGATAAAAAACATAACACTAGAATCATCGTATGTCACTTAGGAAATGGTTCTTCTGTATCTGCTGTTTTAGATGGTAAATGTATTGATACATCAATGGGTCTTACTCCTGTTCAAGGTCTTATGATGGGAACAAGAGCTGGTGATGTTGGTGCAGGTGCACTTCAATACATGATGAGCCAAGAAGGTATGACTATTGATGAAGCTTTAGATGTTATGAATAAAAAATCAGGTATCTTAGGAATCTCTGGAAAATCATCTGACCTTAGAGAAGTACTTGATGGTATGACAAGTGGTGATGAAAGATGTAGATTAGCAGTTGATATGGTTGCTTATAACATCAAAAAATATGTTGGTGCATATGTTGCAGCACTTGATGGTGTAGATGCGTTATGTTTCACAGGTGGTATTGGTGAAAATGCAGCACTAATTAGAGAAAAAGTTTGTGCAGGACTTGACTCTATGGGATTAGTATTAGACCCAGTTAAAAATAACAAAAGAGCAAAAGTTGCAAGAGATATCGCAACTAACGGTTCAGCTTCAAGAATCTTTGTAATTCCTACAAATGAAGAGTATGTAATTGCAAATGATACATTTAAAGTAGTTACTGAATCTAAATAATTATTTAGAACTAAACTAAAAAGGGTAAGAATATAATTCTTACCCTTTTTTTATGCCTTAGAACTTTATATTAAAAACAAATTTAGAATTTAAATTTGTTTTTTAGTAAGCTTTTAAACCGTCATAAAACTTTAATGAAAAGTTTGTAACTGCTTCATTAATAATTTTATCAATAAACATATCAAATTTATCTTCTTTTTTCCAAATAGGATTTTTTACTTTAGCTATTTTATATAACATATCTTTTGCTAAAGTAATAGTTCCAACCTCATCAACTAATCCTACTTTTTTTGCTTGTCTTGAAGTAAAAATATGAGCATTTGCAAAGGTTTCATGATCTTCTATTTTTAATTTTCTAGCATCTGCAACATCACTAATAAACATTGCATATGTATCAGAAATAACTGATGCTAACTCCTCTTTTTCATACTCATTCCATTCTCTAGAAAAAGTTCCTGATTCTTTATATTTTCCAGCTTTTATTGTCTGCGTTGAAACACCTATTTTTTTCATAAGCTCTTCTACATTTGCCCCTTGAAATATAACTCCAATAGAGCCTACCATACTTCCAGGATTTGCAACAATTTTATTTGCCCAAATAGAAGCATAATAACTTCCACTAGCCATAACACCACTTGCATAAGCAACCACAGGTTTAATCTCTCTTAACTCTTTTATTGCATAAGCTAGTTCAACAGAAGGTGCAACTGAACCACCTGGAGAATTTACTACAAAAAGAACACCTTTTATATTAGAGTTTGTTTTGGCTTGATATATTTCATCTAATACTTTGTCAACTTTTAAGATAGGTCCAGATAACTCAATTTTTTGTAAATTTGAACTCTCTTCTATAGAGGCTAAAGCTGAATCACTATTTGAAGATACTACAAAATAAATAATAGTTAAAAAAACTACTGTCTTAAAATATTTGGTAATAAAATCTAAAATAGCAATTATTGGTGAAAAAATAATTCTAAAAAAATTAAGCATGTTGTTCTCCATTAATATAGACTTTTGATACATCTTTTGTATGTAAAATTACTTGTGTACAAAGTTCTTTTTCATCTTTTACTTCATCAGGAAGTTTACATACAATTATGTCAGCATCATAATCTTTTTTTATTCTACCCTTATTCAATCCTAAAGCTTTTGCACCATTTATTGTTGCAGCTTTTAATAAATCAAATGAGAGCTCATTTATATTTAAATTTGTATGTATCATAAGAGCATTTCTAAGCTCATCAAACATTTGTAGAGAGTTATTAGAACTTAATCCATCAGTTCCTATAGAGTAGTTTATATCTTTTAATTTTTCTATTTCAAGTCTTTTATTATTTAGAACTCTATTTGATGTTGGACAGTGGTTAATTACAGCTCCTAATTCTTTTATCTTTTGTAAGTCATTATCACTAGCTTCTACACAATGAGTAAAAGATAAATGTGTTATTCCCTTAAATTGTTGTAAAAACTCCATAGGTTTTGTTACACTTTTTTCTTGTCCTAAAAAGTTTTTAAAAAAGTCTAAAAAACTTCCTTCATCCTTATGCAACCAATCAAACTCTTCAATAGATTCTAAAAAATGAGCACTTACACTTAAGTTCTCTTCTTTTGCAATGTTAAGGGTTTCTCTTACTAAAAAAGGATGAACTGAATAAGGTGAATGTATAGCAATTGCTGGAATAAAACTCTTTGAAGCATATTTTTTCACATTTTGTAATCTTGCTTTAAAATCAGTAAATAAAGTATCTACCATATCTGCCCTACTTCCAATTACTTCACAAAATAAAACAGTATTTATTGGAGTTTTTTTACAAGCTTCAATTTCAAAACCATATGAACTTATAGCTCCAATTGTAGTAGTTCCACCTTTTAGCATCTCATCAAGTTTTTTATCTATTAGTTTAGTATTACTCTTTTCTATAAGAGTTTCTCTATTTGCTATAACAGAGTTTAACCATGACATAAAATTACCATATGATAAAGTTGTACTATTTGAAGAAAATTCTAAATGTATATGTGAGTTTATAAGACCTGGCATTAAAACAGAATTTTCACCTAAATCTTCAATTTCTAGGTTCTTATATTTTTCTTTTAGGGAATCTATTGTTCCAAAATCTTTTATTTTTTCATCAAATAAAATAGCACCATCTTTTATGATAGTACTATTTTCATCAATACAGATAAGCCAAGAGGCTTTTAGTAGTTTCATTTTATGCTTGAACTGCTTGTTGTTTTCTAGCTTCTTCCATAGCTTTTACTTCAGCAATAATTTGCCCCAATGAAATAAGTGCTAAGTGATAACCAAAAGGTCCAAAACCAGCGATTACACCGGTACTACTTGCAGCAGTAATTGACTTTTGTCTAAACTCTTCTCTTTTGTAAATATTTGAAATATGAACTTCAACTGTTGGTAAATTAACAGCTGATAGTGCATCTCTAATTGCAATTGAAGTATGTGTGTATGCTGCAGGATTTATAATAATACCATCAACTTCACCTAAACACTCTTGGATTTTATCAACAAGTTCACCTTCTAAATTTGATTGAAAAAATTCTAATTCTATTCCATTTTGTGAAGCTTGTTCTTTCAGTCCTTGATGAATTTGATCTAAAGTCATAGGTCCATAAATATGTTGTTCTCTAACACCTAACATATTTATATTTGGTCCTTGAATTACCGCTATTTTCATATTATTTTTCCTTGTGTAAAATTTAGCTATGATTATAATCAAATTATAGTTAAGGCTAAATAAGTGAGTAATTATATACTAACAAATGAAAATGCTATTTATTATGAGTGTAACTACTCTTGTGACAATGTGATTTTTATAAAACTAGGAAATGAATCTTTTTTCATCACAGATGCAAGATATACAATTGAAGTAAAAGAAAAAGTAAAAAATACAGAAGTTATAGAAAGTGGTGATTTAATAAAAACTGCTAAAGAGATATTAAAAAAAGAGAAAATAAAAGAGATAATCTTTGATGGTAATGATTTTACATACAACAAATTTAATACCTTAACAGAAGATTTAAATATAAACTTTACAAATCAAGTAAACTTTTCACACCTTAAAAGAGTTATTAAATCTGATGAAGAGATAGCGATTTTAAAAAAAGCTGCCAATATAGGAAGAGATGGTTTTGAAAGATTTGCAAAATATATTAATAAAAAAGGTCTAAATAAAAAGGAAACCTTATTACATTTTAAAGCAATTGAAGCATATAAAAATATGGGAAAATATGATTTAAGTTTTGACCCAATTATTGCAATAAATGAAAATGCAGCAAAACCCCATGCTCTCCCAACAAATAAAAAATTACAAAAAAATGATTTACTTTTAGTAGATGCAGGAGTTAAATATAAAAGATATTGTTCTGATAGAACTTGTACTGCATCTTTTGGAGAAGAATTAAACTTTTCAAGAAAACAAAAATTCAAATCAAAAAAACACCAAAAAATATACGACTTGGTCTATAAAGCTCAACTAAATGCCATAGAAAATGCAAAAGTAGGAATGAAAGCAAAAGATATAGATAATCTTACAAGAAGTGTTATTGAAGAAGCTGGATATGGAAAATATTTTGTACATAGTACTGGTCATGGTGTAGGACTAGATATTCATGAACATCCATATATTAACTCTAAATCTGAAGTTATAATTGAAGATAATATGGTTTTTACAATCGAACCTGGAATTTATCTTCCAAATGAATTTGGAGTTAGAATTGAAGATACTGTTGTAATGAAAAATGGTAAAGTTGAAATTTTATAGTACATACATGACTATTTTAGTAAAGATTATTTAAGGAAATTATGAAAAAAATTCTAAATGAAAATTTAACACTTTTTTATACTCATAATTATCCTAAATTTATAAAAAACAAGTCCCCTAAAAAATACAATATAACTTTAGGTATTGGTGGAAATATAGGAAATACAAAACAATTATTTGATAAATTATTCTTATGTTTATTAAAAGATTCTAGATTTGATTTACTTATGACTTCACCTTTACTTTTAAATCCCCCATTTGGATATTTAAAACAAAACTTTTTTTTAAATGGTATAATACAACTAAAATCAAATCTTTCTCCTAATGATTTATTAAAAGTCATGCAAAGATATGAAAAAAAATTTGGAAGAAAGCGGTCCTTTCAAGACGCGCCTAGAACCTTGGATATAGATATAATATTTTTTGATAATAAAAAAATAAATACAGAAAAACTTATTATTCCTCATAAAGACTGGGCAAATAGAGAATCAGTGATTATTCCTTTAAACTATATGAATAAATTAAAAAAATAATGAACTTAGATAAGAGGTTAATCCCTCTTTTTCAATTATTTTTACAAAGGTAAATAATGATGGAAAAAAATGGAATCCTGCCTGCAGGTAAAAAAGTAGTTGTAGGTATGTCTGGCGGTGTTGATTCTTCTGTTACAGCACTACTACTAAAACAACAAGGCTATGATGTAGTGGGCTTATTCATGCGTAATTGGGAATATGGAATAAAAGGTAGCCAATGTCCCAATCGTATTGAATTTGAAGATGCAAAAAAAGTAGGTGAATTAATAGGAATTGAGGTAAAAGGAAAAGACTTTGTAGAAGAGTATAGAACTAAAGTCTTTGATGTATTTTTAGATGGTTTAAAAAAAGGTCTTACTCCAAATCCTGATATTCTTTGTAATCGTGAAATTAAATTTAATGTATTTTTAAATGAAGCAAAAAAAATGGGTGCAGATTTTATTGCTACTGGGCATTATGCCAAAATAGCTAAATATAAAGAC
This sequence comes from Arcobacter sp., assembly GCF_050300555.1. Classification (NCBI taxonomy): domain Bacteria; kingdom Pseudomonadati; phylum Campylobacterota; class Epsilonproteobacteria; order Campylobacterales; family Arcobacteraceae; genus Arcobacter; species Arcobacter sp. The sequence continues at coordinate 47,780 of NZ_JBNKXY010000012.1, read as the reverse complement.
CACTTTGTTTTAGACACTCCAAAAGATAATACAAAAGACCAAAGTTATTTTTTACATGCACTATCAAGTGAACAACTAAGCCATGCTATGTTTCCTCTTGCTGATTTAACTAAAAAAGAAGTAAGAGAAATAGCCAAAGCACATAATCTACCTGTTAGTGATAAAAAAGATAGTACTGGAATATGTTTTATCGGTGAACAAAAATTTGATGAATTTATTACACAACATTTAAAAGCAATTCCAGGTGATATTATAGATGAGAATGGAAAAGTATTAGGAAAACACAAAGGTCTTATTTGTTATACACTAGGGCAAAGAAAAGGTATTGGTCTTGGAGGAATTAAAGAGACTGAATCAGATGGTCACATTCATAAACCATGGTATGTAGCTAAAAAAGATATAGAAAATAATACTTTAACTATTGTACAAGATACCAACCACCCCTTACTTATGAACCAAAATGTAGAAGCTACTCATATGCACTGGGTACTTGAAGAGGTACCTAAAGTTGGTGATAAACTAATGGCACAAGTTCGTTATCGTCAACAAAAACAAGCTTGTACAGTAACAGAAGCTGATGAAAATAGAGTCTTAGTTAAATTTGACAAACCTCAAAGAGCTGTTACTTTAGGACAAAGTCTTGTATTGTATGATGGAGATTATTGTCTTGGTGGGGGATTTATAAGTAATTACAACTAATTGTAAGGAACTTTTAAAGGAGTAAAATGAAAAAAGTTATGGTAGGTATGAGTGGAGGAATTGACTCATCTGTTACAGCTTACATGCTACAAAAAGAGGGTTATGAAGTTGAAGGATGTTATTTAAAACTTCATAATAGAACAGATGGTTATCACGAAAAAAACTTAGAGTATATCAAAGATGTTGCTGAGTTTTTAGGTATCAAATATCATATTTTAGATTTAGCAGATAAATTTACAGCTGAAGTGTATGATTATTTTGTAAACTCATACTTAGAAGGAACTACTCCAAATCCATGTGTTAAATGTAACAAACAAATCAAATTTGGCGCTATGTTAGATTTTGCAAAAGAACATGGAGCTTCTTATTTAGCAACAGGACATTATGCAAAAACTGATGGTAAGTTTTTTTATGAAGCCGATGATAAAACAAAAGACCAAAGTTATTTTTTATCTCAAGTGGATAAAAAAGCCTTACCTTATATGATGTTTCCACTAAGTACCTATAAAAAAGAAGATATTATAAAATTTGGTGCTGAACTAAATTCTGCATACAAAAGAATCACAGAAAAAAATGAATCCCAAGAAATCTGTTTTGTGGAGACTGTTTATACAGATGTTGTAAAAAGACATGCAAACATAGATATACCAGGAAAAGTCTTAGATGAAAATGGAAATGTCGTAGGAGAACATAAAGGTTATGCACACTATACAATAGGTAAAAGAAGAGGTTTTTCTGTCCATGGTGCCCATGAGCCTCACTTTGTAACCAAACTGAATCCAAAAGATAATACAATAGTTGTTGGTAAGAAAGAGGCCTTAGAAGTTAACAATGTAATTGCAGAAAATCTTAACATGTTTATTGATGAAAAAGAGTTTTCAGGTAGTGTAAAACTAAGATATAGATCAACTTCAACACCATGCAAGGTAAAAATTGAAAATGACAAAGCAATTATTTCTTTAGAAGAACCAGCTCTTGGTGTTGCAATAGGTCAGTTAGCAGTGTTTTATGATGGACAAAAAGTAATCGGTAGTGCATGGATTAAAGAAACAAATTAATCCTCACTAAGTTTACTTTAGAAAAATTTAGATATAATCCCAAAATTATTAAAACACTTACCTAAGGAAAATCATGAGAGGATACAGACTATTTAGTGGCTCAGCTAATCCAGAGTTTGCCAAGAAAGTTGCAAAGTACTTAAATATTGAAATAAGTCCAGCAAAATTAACAAGATTTAGTGACGGAGAGATTTCTGTTAAAATTACAGAAAGCGTTAGAGGTATGGATGTATTTATTATACAACCAACATGTGCTCCAACAAATGATAACTTAATGGAACTATTAATTATGGTAGATGCTTTGAAAAGATCAAGTGCTAAATCTATTTCTGCTGTTATTCCATATTATGGATATGCTAGACAAGATAGAAAAGCGGCTCCAAGAGTTCCAATTACAGCTAAATTAGTCGCTGATTTATTAGAAGCTGCTGGTATTTCAAGAGTTATTACAATAGACTTACATGCAGCTCAAATTCAAGGATTTTTTAATATTCCAGCTGATAACCTTTTCGGTTCAATTATGTTTATTGATTATATCAAATCAAAAAAATTGGCTAATCCAATCATTGCAAGTCCAGATATAGGTGGTGTTGCAAGAGCTAGATCTTATGCTGAAAAATTAGGCTATGATTTAGTAATTGTTGATAAAAGAAGAGAAAAAGCTAACGAATCTGAAGTTATGAATATCATTGGTGATGTAAGTGGTAAAAATGTAATTTTAGTGGATGACATGGTTGATACTGCTGGTACTTTAGTAAAAGCTGCTGAAGTATTAAAAAGTAAAGGTGCAACATCAGTTATGGCATGCTGTACACATGGTGTTTTAAGTGGACCTGCATATGAAAGACTTGATGCAGGAGAAGCATTAGATGAATTAGTTATCTCTGATACAATTCCTTTAAAACAAGAACATGATAAAATAACAGTATTAACAGCTTCTAATATTATCGGTGAAACAATTAGAAGAATCCACAATAATGAGTCAGTAAACAGTATCTTTGTAAAATAAGGAAATAACATGATAGAAAAAAATGGAATCCTGCTTGCAGGTAAAAAGTTATTAATGACAAGTTTAATATGTTCGTCTGTTTTATTTGCTGCAAATAGTGAATATCAATATGAAGTTACACCTATGATTGCTGGAACAATAACAGAAGGTAATTTAGATTTAGATAGAAACTATGCAAATGCTGGTATTTCTCTAGGGTTTAATTTAGATGATTCAATGTTTGACCAAGTTGAATTAGGATTTTTAAGAACACTTGGTGATGTAGATTATAAAAATAGTAATGAAAATACATCAATCACAAGAGTATTTTCTAACTTAGTAAAAGAGTATAAATTAAATGAAAAATCTTCTCTTTACGCATTAGTTGGTGCTGGAGTTGAAATTTATGGAAATGAGCAATTTAGCAATGAAACTGGACCATTTGCTAACTATGGGTTTGGATATAAATATAAATTTGATAATGATATGGCAATCAAAACTGATATTAGACATTTAATTTCATTTGATCAAGGAAATAACAATGTTATTTATACAGTTGGTTTAGCTATTCCATTTGGTAAAAAAGCAGCTCCTGCTGCTCCCGTGATGAAAGAAGAACCTAAAGCAGTTGAAACACCTAAAAAAGTTGAAGAACCAAAAGTTTTAGACTCTGATAATGATGGGGTAATTGATTCTTTAGATAAAGAACCAAATACTATGAGTGGAGCAAAAGTTGATGCAGAGGGTGCTATGGTTATGGTTGACCTAGAAATTAATTTCCCTATTAACTCATCAATTATTAACAAACAATATAATAACAGAATTAAAGAGTTTGCAGAGTTCTTAAATAATAATCCTAAATTAAAAGCCACTATCGAAGGTCATACTGACTATACAGGTAGTGAAAAATATAATCAATGGTTATCTGAAAGAAGAGCTAGTTCTACTGTAAAAGCGCTAACAAAATACAATGTTGATGCTTCTAGATTAAAAGCAGTTGGTTTTGGTGAAACTAAACCAATCGCCACAAATAAAACTAAAGAAGGAAGAGCTGCTAATAGAAGAATTAACGCAGTTATTTCAAAATAATCACACACGATTTTAGGCTAAAGCCTAAAATCAACACTTTTTACTCTCTTAACATTATCATTACAATTTTTTAGATATAATCGCGGACATTAATATAAACATAGGATTTATTTTGCAAGAAAACATAAGAAACTTTTCAATTATTGCTCATATTGACCATGGGAAATCAACCCTTGCTGATAGAATTATACAAGAGTGTGGTTCAGTGGCAGATAGAGATATGTCTGCTCAAATGATGGATACAATGGATATAGAAAAAGAACGTGGTATTACTATCAAAGCTCAAAGCGTTAGATTGGATTATGTAAAAGATGGACAAAAATATGTTCTAAACCTAATCGACACTCCAGGACACGTTGATTTTTCTTATGAAGTAAGCCGTTCTTTAGCATCATCAGAAGGAGCACTTTTAATCGTAGATTCAACTCAAGGTGTTGAAGCACAAACTATTGCTAATGTTTATATTGCAATGGACAATGACCTAGAACTACTTCCTGTAGTAAATAAAATTGACCTACCAAGTGCTGATCCCGATAGAGTTTTAGAAGAAGTAGAAGAAGCTATAGGACTTGATTGTACTTATCATAACTTAATTAGTGCAAAAACAGGTTATGGAGTTAAGGATTTGATTGATGCTATCGTTGATAGAGTTCCTTGCCCAAAAGGTGATGAAAATGCTCCAACAAAAGCTCTTATTTATGACTCTTGGTTTGATAACTATCTTGGTGCTTTGGCTCTTGTAAGAGTATATGATGGAAGCATCAAAAAAGGCCAAGTATTAAGAATGATGAATACTAAAGTTGAACATCCTGTTCTAAACTTAATGTATCCCCATCCATTAAAAAGACAAAACACAACAGAAATCAAAACAGGTGAAATTGGTATCGTTGTACTTGGACTTAAAACTTTAGATGGTATTGCGGTTGGTGATACAATGACAGATGCCAAAAATCCAACTAATGAAATTATTGATGGATTTGAACCTGCAAAACCATTTGTATTTGCAGGTATTTATCCAATAGAAACTGATAAATTTGAAGACCTTAGAGAAGCATTAATAAAACTTCAACTCAATGATTCTTCTATATCTTTTGAACCAGAAAGTTCTGCAGCACTTGGAAGTGGATTTAGAACAGGATTTTTAGGTATGCTTCACATGGAAGTTATCAAAGAAAGATTGGAGCGAGAATTTAATCTTGATTTAATAGCAACTGCACCAACTGTTGTTTATGAAATAGAAAAAACAAATGGTGAGATGTTAGTTATACAAAATCCTTCTGAACTTCCAGAGCCAAGTCAAATAAAAACTATTTTTGAACCATATGTAAAAGCTACAATTTTAGTACCAGATGAGTTTTTAGGAAATGTAATAAAACTTCTTAATGACAAAAGAGGAGTTCAAAACAAGATGGACTACTTAGGTGCTAGAGTTTTACTTGATTATGATTTACCAATGAATGAAATTGTTATGGATTTTTATGATAAATTAAAATCTACAACAAAAGGTTATGCTTCATTTGATTATGAGCCAATAGGTTTTAGACCTGGAAATCTTAAAAAACTTGATGTAAGAGTTGCTGGAGATATTGTTGATGCCTTATCAATTATTATTCCAGAAGATAAGGCTGTTTCAAAAGGAAGAGAGTTTATCAAAGCTTTAAAAGAATTAATTCCTAGACAACTTTTTGAAGTAGCTATTCAAGCATCTGTAGGTGCTACAATTATTGCTAGAGAGACAGTAAAATCAACAGGTAAAAATGTAACTGCAAAATGTTATGGTGGGGATATTACAAGAAAAAGAAAACTTCTAGAGAAACAAAAAGCAGGTAAGAAAAGAATGAAAGCCATAGGAAAGGTAAATGTGCCACAAGAGGCATTTATGGCAGTTCTTAAAATCTAATCACTAATTTTACTTTAAAATAAAGAAGTTATTGAAGAACTTAGTAAACTAAGTAAAACAGTAACTTCTTCAATTTTTCTTTTTCAAATCTCTAACTTTAAAATTATTTTTTGCATCTTATGCTATAATACACCTATATTAAGGAGAATTATGAAATTATTATTTTTATTATTTTATAGTATTTTTTTTATTTCTTGTACTTCAAATGAAACTACTGTTGAAGATTGTGTTAAAGAAGATAAAAAATACAAAATTGAAAGTGTATTGAATTATAGAAAAGGGGAAATGGTTAAAAAGATAATTTGTGTAGATAAAAAATAATCAAAGTTTTAAAGAATATGTATTACTATTTGAAATGAGATGCTTACTTTGTGAAAACTTATCTTTTCAAATTATTTGTAAAACTTGTCAAGCTACCTTACTCGTTCCCTCTTTCCATAAAAGAGAGATAGAAGACGGCTTTTATAACTACTCTTTTTATACTCTTTCAGAACTTGAAGATTTAATCTCATCCAAATACTATTTTTTTGGAGATAAGGTTTTTAATATACTTGCAAAATTATCTTTTGAAAAGTTTGCTTCTAATTTTGAGTTTGATAAAAGAGTAATAGTAATTCCTATTGATGACCATACCAGACATGAGTTTTCACATAGTGCCATTTTAGCTCATGCTTTAAAATCAAAATTTATACAACCTTCTTATAATACTCTAAGAGCTTCAAATATTGTCAAATATGCCGGTCGTGATAAAGAATTTCGAGAAAAAAATCCAAGACGATTTAAACTTACAAATTTTTATGATAAAACAACAATTTTATGCGATGATATAATTACAACAGGTGCTACAATAACAGAAGCAAAAAAGGCTTTGGAAAAGAAAAATAATAAAGTACTCTTTTCTTTAACCCTAGCTGATGCTAAACTTTAGTATAATCACCTTTTAATAAAGGCTAAAAATTGATTGGAATTATAGATTATAATATGGGAAATTTAGCAAGCGTTTACAATGCTTGTCATTTGTTAGATGCAAAAGCATCAATTGTAAAAGACCCAAATGAACTTAAAAACTATGACAGAATTATTTTACCTGGGGTTGGTGCCTTTGCTGATGCGATGAGCCACTTAAACGAAACAGGTATGAAAGAAGCAATATGTGAGTTTGCAAAAACTGGTAAACCTATGATTGGTATATGTTTAGGTATGCAACTTCTTTTTGAAAGCTCACAAGAATTTGGTCATAATGATGGTTTAGGTCTTATAAATGGTGAAGTTGTAAAATTTGATAAAACAAAAATGAATGAAGATTTTAAAATTCCTCATATGGGTTGGAATACAATTATAAATAAAAACAACCCTTTATTTGATGGATTAAAAGACCCATATCTTTATTTTGTTCACTCTTTCCACGCGGTAACTAGTGAAGAAAATGTTATTGGTAAAACAGTATATGGATATGAGTTTGTAAGTGCTGTTAATAAAGATAATATTTATGGTTTACAGCCTCATCCAGAAAAATCACATGATAATGGTATTCAAATTTTAAAGAACTTTACAAAACTATAAAAAGGATACGCCATGCAAACTATAGCAATAACTGGAGCTAGTGGTTTTGTAGGTAATAGTTTAATTAAATTTTTCACAAACTTAAATTATAAAGTTATACCTATAAAAAGAGAAACTTTATCTGATAAAGCTAAATTAGAAGAGTTACTTAACTCTTCTGATATATTGATAAATCTTTCAGGTGCAAATATTATAAATAGATGGAGTGAAAGTTATAAAAAACTTCTTTACTCTAGTAGAATCGATACAACTCAAAAATTAATATCTACCATGAAAAATATAGAAAATCCTCCAAAAATGTTTATCTCAACTTCTGCAGTTGGTATATATGACAACAAATCAACATATGATGAAAAAGGTACTTTTTCAAATGATTTTTTATCAACACTATGCCAAAATTGGGAGAAAGAAGCACTAAAAGCTAAAAGTGAAAAAACAAAAGTATCAATCTTTAGATTTGGAATTGTTTTGGGACAAGATGGTGGAGCTTTACAAAAAATGATAACTCCATTTAAACTAGGACTTGGAGGAGTTATTGGAAGTGGAAAACAAGCTTTTTCTTTTATTCATATTGAAGATTTACTTGAAGCTTATAAGTTTGTGATTGAAAACTCTTATGAAGATACTTTTAATCTAACAGCTCCAATACCTACTACAAATAAAGGTTTAACTCTTGCTTTAGGAAAAACACTAAAAAGACCTACTATACTTCCACTACCAGAATTTGTTTTAAATCTAATTTTTAGTGAAGGTGCAAAAGTTCTAACAGATGGACAAAGTGTAGTTCCTAAAAAATTATTAGATTTAGGCTTTAAATTTAAATATAAAACAATAGAAGAAACAATAGAAAATTTATGTAAATAAAGGATAGCATTTATGGATATATTACCAGCGATTGATTTAAAAGATGGAAAAGCAGTAAGACTAAGTAAGGGATTAATGGATAGTGCAAAAATCTATTCAGATGAACCTTGGCAAGTGGCAAAAAGATTTGAAGAACTTGGAAGTAAATGGGTTCATATTGTAGATTTAAATGGTGCATTTGCAGGAAAACCAGCTAACTTAGAACAAATCAAAAAAATAAGAGAAAACTGTAATCTTAAAATCGAACTTGGTGGTGGTATTCGAGATGAAGAGACTATCAAAATGTATATTGAACTAGGAGTTGATAGATTAATCTTAGGTTCAATTGCAGTAAAAGACCCAAAATTTGTAAAAGATATGGCAGCAAAATATCCAATTGCTGTAGGAATTGATGCTATGAATGGAATGGTAGCTGTTGAAGGGTGGGCAGAGGTTTCTACAATGGAAGCAACAACTTTAGCCAAAGAATTTGCAAATGCAGGTGTTCAAGCTATAATTTGTACAGATATAAGTAAAGATGGAATGCTTTGTGGTGTAAATGTAGAATTTACTGAATCTATTGCTCTTGCTAGTGGTATAGATACAATTGCAAGTGGTGGTGTAAAAGATATAAATGACATAATAAACTGTAAAGCAAATGGAAATATTGCAGGGGTTATTGTAGGAAAAGCCTTTTATGAAGGAACACTTGATTTAGAAGAAGGATTTAAGGCTTTATAAAATGCCTTTAATTCTTATATAATATTACTGATATTATTCAATTTTATTATTAGATAACGTAGTTACAATTATATCTAGTAAACAAATTTTCTGTAGTTCTACAAGAGTAAATAAAAAATAATAATTTTATTATCTTTACTTTATGGCTTTGATTATGAAAAAATAAGGCTTTAAAATCTTCTAATTTAAAAGCCTTATTTTTTATGCTTATTCAATATTGGCTCTAATTTTCCTTTTAGAACATCAGCATTAAAAGGTTTAACAATATAGTTATTAACTCCACTTTTTAGAGCTTCTATAACTTCGGATTTTCCACCTTCTGTAGTTATCATCAGAATAGGTGTTGTTGTATATTTTGGTAATTTTCTAACATTTTGAACAAATTGTAATCCATTCATTCTTGGCATATTCCAGTCTGTCAAAATAACATCATAACTATTGGTTTTCACTTTACCTAAAGCAGCAAAGCCATCTTCTGCCTCATGGATAAAATCTGAGGAAATCCCCAGCTGTGTTAAAACATTAACAATTATTCTTCTCATGGTTGAACTATCATCAACAACCAAAACTCTTAAATTCATTTATTTCCTTTAGCTAAAAACAAATTATATTAATAATATACTTAAAATAACTTCTTAATATTGACTTAATAATAAATAAATGCAAATATGTTAATAATTTTCATTAAATTTCTATAGTTATATAGAAATTAAAATATTATTATGATAAAATTATTTAAACTTTTTTTCAGGTTAAAACATGGATTCAAACAGAAAAATCACATTAATAATTTTTTCAATGGTTACACTTTTAACAATAGTTATTGTAGCCTTAGTTGCACTTGGTTCAAGACAAAGTGGTTATGATGGAGCTAAAAAAAGAGCTTATTTAACTGCCGATATTGTAAAAAAGTCACTTACAACTCATATGGTTAATGGTAACATGCACCAAAGAGAAACTTTTTTAAATAGTATTAGTCAGTTAGAAGAGATTAATGATTTATGGATAATAAGAGCTGCAAGTGTATCAAAACAATTTGGCAAATCTACAATTGGTAACGAAGTTCCAAGGGATGAAATAGACAAAGAAGTTTTAAGAACAGGAAAAGAAGTAGTACTTCCTAAAGAATCTATAAAAAGTGCAACACTTAGAATCACTATTCCATATACGGCATCATCTGTTGATAAACCAAACTGTTTAAGTTGCCATAATGCAAAAGAGGGAGAAGTACTAGGAGCCATTTCTTTAAAATTTGATATTCAAGATGATAGAATTTCAAGTATTTCTGTTTTATTAAATATTATTGCTATTATTACTATATTTTTAATTCTTATACTTATTTATATTAGTAAAAAAATCAAACCATATACCTCTTCATTTGACTCTATTACTGAAGTTTTAAAACAAGTGCATGAGGGAAATTATTCTATAAGAGCAAAAGATGGTGTACTAAAAGAAGATAAAGAAGCTTTCCAATGGCTAAATGAAATAATTGAGAAATTAGAAACGGTACTATCAGGTATAGAGAAAAACTTAACAGCTTTTGTTCATAACAGATCAGCAAGTGTACATAGTGACAAGTTATTAGTAGCAAAAGAGATAATAGAAGATATTTCAGAAATTTATAATTTCAAAAAAACTATTGAAACAGACTTAACAAAAGAAGATATATATTATAGATTGGTTCAAGTCTTAAAAAATAGACTCAATATTAAACATTTTTTAATATTTGAAAATGATTTAATTAGAGATGAAAGAATAACAATATTTAGTACAGAAAACACTAGCCCATGTTGTCACTTAGTAAAAACAATTAAAGAGCAATGCCGAACTGAAAGAACTAAAACTGTAGTTATATCGCAAAACTTTCCAGAAATATGTAGAGTAGCTACTTGTGATTGTTGTGAAGATTATGTATGTATTCCATTTTCAATAAATGAACAAAAAAGTATTACTATTCATATTCTATGTGAAAATGAAGAGGCTCTTAAATTCTCTAAAAATCAAATTGGTATTATCAAAAAATATTTAGAAGAGACAAAACCTATTTTAGAAAGTAGAATGTTAATGGATGTTTTAAGGGAAAGAAACCTAATTGATGGTCTAACTGGACTTTATAATAGAAAATATTTAGATGAATTTATAGAGAAAAAGATGCCTCAAGAGTTAGTTCATGGAACAACATATGCTGTAATGTTTTTAGATATAGATTACTTTAAAATGATTAATGATACCTATGGGCATGATGTAGGAGATTCTATATTACAAAAACTTTCAAAAACTATGAAAGCTGCAATTTCTGATAAAGAGTTTATCATAAGATTTGGAGGAGAAGAGTTTCTAATAATAATGAAAAATCCTACAGAAGAAAGTGCTAGTGAACTTGCAAATAAAATCAATCAAGAGTTTGGAAAATTAGTATTTACCTTTAATAATGAATCATTTAGTAAAACTGTAAGTATCGGTTACTCATTTTTACCAAAAGATACAGACCAAATCTGGAAATGTATCAAATATGCTGATTTATGTCTTTATGAAGCAAAAGAGACAGGAAGAAATAAAGTAATAAGATTTACAAAAGACCTTCTAAAAAACAAAGATAAAGACAATTACTAATAATTGTCTTTATCTCTCATCCAACATTGTATAGTGTAACTCCAAGCCTTTAGAAGTTGCCACAAAACCATTTACATTGATTTTACCTTCATGTACCATCTTATGATGTTCTTTACATAGTGGTATTAAATTATATTTATGATTTGCATTTACATGACCTATAAAGCCATCTTTATTGGCACGTGCCTGCTCTTTGATATGATGAACATCATCTACACTTCTTCCACAAATAACACACGTAGAAACAATAAGGTCTTTATTGTATTTAGAAGTTTTTCTTTGTGAGATTCTTTCAATTGGTTCATAATCATCTGTTAGTTTTTTTCTAATATCATTTGCCATTCGCAAAAACTCTTTATCCATATGAAGAGATTTTGCATATTCAAGTCCATACATGCTACTTCCGCTTCCATATTGAAGTTTTCTATTAAATATAAGTTTATCTTCACTATCTTCATACATAACAGATAAATGAAGGCATATAATATTTTTAAGTTTTTCTATTTCTGGAAGTTCAGGGAGTTGATGTAAGTGTGTTGCAAACATAAAAATTGATTCTAATTTTGCTAACTTTAATATGGCACTTGCCACAATACTAACTCCACTCATGGTTTCAGTGCTATGACTTATCTCATCACCTAGAACTAAAGAATTTTTAGTGGCTCGATTAAATATATTTTTCAATTCCAACATCTCAACTGCAAAAGAGGATAATCCTTTTGCAATATTATCAGCTCCAGAAATTCTTGTAAATACAGCATCAAAAATAGAGAATCTCATAGAACGACATGGTACATAAAATCCTGCTTGAGCTAAAATTACAGCAATACCAATTGATTTCATAAGTGAAGATTTTCCACTTGAATTTATTCCATAAAGTAAAACACCATGCATCTTGTTATTAAACATATTTATAGGGTTTGAGTGTTTTATAATTACATTATTTTTATACTCATCACTCGCAAGACTAAGTTCTCCTAAGATAATATCATTTGGAACATAAATACCTTGTTCTTCACCCTCTTCAATTATAGGATGTCTTAAATCAATAAGTTCCAAAAAGCTTTCATTATCTTTTGTTTTAACTATCTTTGGAGGTGAGTAGTTGTTCTTTTTTGCTGTTTTTATATTAGAAACTGTTAAATCAATTTCAGCAATAAATTGAACTAACTCTTCAAGTAAAGTTGCAAATTTTTTCTCAAACTCCACAAGTTTTTCTTTAAAAACAAGTTTATTTAACTCAATAATTTTTCTTAAGTTATGTACATATTTGTCTGAAATGTTTTCTGTTAGCTTACAAGTTATTTTTATAGAAGTTGTTTGAACTTTGATTTTAAAATCTTTAAATAAAAGCAACTCATCATCTATTATTAAATGAGAGTTTAAAAGTTCCTCTTTTATAAGATTAAACCTACTTTTTGTAAGTCCTATATAAAATCCCTCTTTATCAAGTCTTTGTACAGTTACAAAGTTTTCATCTGTACTTTTTAAAAATCCTAAAATATGAAACTTCAAAATATCAAGTTTTTCTATTAACTTTTTATTTTCATTTGTTAGTTCATCAATTTTTAAATTAATACCCTCACAAATCATATTTGCTTCCACATCTTTTAACAGATATTTACCACTTACAGATAAATCAAATGTAGAATCAATCGAATCAATAAACAACTGTAATTCTGAAGAAGTACAAGGAGCAGTAAAGAACTTATAGTTTTCCATAAAAGTTACTACTTCTTTGATACTAAGAAGTGAATCATATAAATAGTTTAACTCAAAAGGGTGAAGTCTTGAAAGCTTTATTCTACGAGTAAGCCTTTCTATATCATATATATTTGCCAATTCTCCTTCAATAGGAGTATGATAATCATATAACTCTTTAGAAAGAGCATAACGTCTTAATAATTCTTTTTCATCTTTTACTGGATGAGTAAGCCTCTCTTTTAAAAGTCTTTTCCCCATAGCAGTCGAAGTATTGTTTATAATTTTGATTAAACTTGGATTATGTGAAGTTTCTATTATATTTAATTGTTCTAAAGCGTTGTTCCCAAGATAAATATATCTACTGATATCTAACTTTTGAGGATATGATAATTTTTGAATAATCTTAGCATCATGTCCAATTACAAAATCAATCAATACTGCAAGTGCTTCAGTAGCTAATGGAACTCTTTCCATATCAAGATGTTCTATTGATGTGAGTAAAGATTCTATATTAAATACATTTTTAAATAATTCATTTTGATAAACAATTTTTGGTCTAAAAGAACTTATATGAAATGTTTTATGGGATAATTCAAGATACTCAATTATCTCTTTTTGATTTATGTCTTTATCACAAAAAGATACAACAACTTCATTTGTTTTGTGCATATTCATATAATTAAAACACTCATCCAAAGCAAAGTTTTTATCTTCACTTGTTCCATGAACTTCATTATAATAACACTTACCAGTTGTTACATCTATTGCACTATAACCAACAGAAAAAATCCCTTTATTACAATCAATGACTAAAGATGTAATATTATTTTCATCTTGGTCAATTACAAAATCAAAATTTGTCCCTGGACTAACAACTGTGTCAAGATATCTAGTAACTTTTGGTGGTAAACCTTTTTGTCTTATAATTACTACAGTATATTTTTGCTCTCCAATTATTCTTGCAAGATGTTTCTCAAGTGAAATTGCAGGAACACCAGCCATAATAGGATTTTCTTTTGAATTTTCTAATATAGATTTATTTTTTCTTGTAAGTTGGATATTAAGAAGTTCAGCAATCTCTTTTGCTTTTCCTATTTGTTCTTCTTCATTATTTACTTCATATACTTCAAAAAAAGTACCTATTTCCATAAGTACAACAGTATTTACTCCATATTTTTTTTCAAATATTTTTTGAAGTTTAAAATATGTTACAGTTAAAAGCTCGCCTTTATTTTGTAAAAGCTCATTTACCTCAGCATTTACCACTATCTTCTAACTCCTGTCCATGTTCTTATTAACTCTCTTTGCTCTTTTGATAACTCTGCCTCTTTGTGCATAGAAATATAGCTAGCAAGTGGCATAGAAGCATAAACTGTTCTATATATCTCTTTTAATTTTTTCATCTTTTCTTCTTGGCTATATGATTCCCAACTTGTAAAATCTAAAGCTTTTCGTCCATGTTTCACATGATCATTTATTATCCAAGAAGCAGGAGCAATTGAGCTATACCAAGGCCAAGTAGTTTGATTTGAATGACAATCATAACAAGCATTTTTAAATATTCCCATAACCTCTTTTGGAGCTTGAATTTCCAAAGACTTATCCACAACTGGATTTGTTTTATCTATTTGTATTGCTTGCATTAAAAGTAAAATTATAAAAAAAACTAAAATTGTAACTTTCATCTATTCTCCATAAAACATCTCATAAGGTCTTTTTATAGCATCTAAAAAAGCACCAATACTTATATTTCTTCCTTCTCTTAAAAACTCTTTTCCATCTAAATAAAATAAAATAGTAGGTGCTTGAAAAACCCCAAAATAAGAACTTATATCTAAGTTTTCATCACTTTTTATTTCATAAAAATCTATTTTCTTAAAATTTTTTTCTACCTCTTGCACTATTTTTGGTTTTAATACTTGACAAACAGAACAACTTTTAGAAGAGAAATAGAAAATCAAAGCTTCACCTGAAACAATCTTTTCTTTTATCTCTTTTAAATTATTTATTATCTTCATTCTCTTCTTTTACTTCTTCATCGTCTTTATGATCTTTTCTATTTTGAAAAATATCATGCCTACTTAAACTAATACCCTTCATATGTGTTAAAGGGAAAGCGAAAGCGATACCTTTTCCTTCAGTTGTTATATGCAAAGAATGAATAATCGATTTAATTACAGGATTAACTCTAGCTTTTGGTAATAAAAATAGAAGTAATGAATCATTTGCTTCAAAGGATGTTCGATAAAAATTGTGCATTTTACCAAGTCCCATACCATCAGCTCTTAATACCGTAACACCATTTGCACCTGCTTTACTTGCTGCTTGAATTGCATCTATTTTTTTATCTTTCGGCACAATTATTACTACAGCATAAAAATCCATAGGTAATGAGTGTCTTCTATTACTTCCATCAATATTCACTGTTGCTAAATCCATATTTTCTGCATCAACTAAGTTATCTCGTAAGATATTTTCAGCTTCAATTTGAGTATCTGATTTAACTCCAAGTTTTTCAGTTAATACCCCATAAAGCATAACTGTAATCATTGGAAATAATGATGCAAAAGCAATAAGCCCAAACCCATCAATAAGGGGACTTCTTCCTTCAATATTTGTTGCTAATCCAATTCCTAATGCTGCAACTAATGGTACAGTAACGGTTGAAGTTGTAACACCACCACTATCATATGCTATTGGGATAATATATTTTGGTGCAATAAAAGTAAGAATAATTACAACAATATACCCCACAATAATATAATAATGAATATGCCCACCATCAACTATTCTAAATGCTCCAAGGGCAATACCAATTGCAACTCCAAGAGCAACAAAAAGTCTTAGTGCAAAGTCATTTATTTTACCATCACTAATCTCTTTTGCTTTTTTTGCAATAGCCATAAGTGCGGGTTCTGCCATAGTAGTAGAAAATCCAATAGCAAAAGCAAATACATAAATTATAAATGCTGAATCACCTTTTGTAAGTTCATATGCCATTGTTTCACCAAGGGAAAACAATCCAAGTTCAAGTCCTAATATAAAAGCATATAAACCAATAATTACAAGCCCAAAACCTAAAAATACTGTTTTAATATTTTGAATACTTTTTTTAAGTACTCCATATTGGAAAAACAGAATAATAAGTAAGATTGGTGTTACATCTTTAACTACTGCAATCATTCCATTAATTACAGATTTTACAGTTATATCAGCAGGTGTAGAAATTACAGGATGTAAAACAACATCTGCAACAATTTTTGCATCAACTAAAGAATAAACAGCTATTCCATAAATTTGAACAAAAATCATAGGAGTAAGTGAAGCAAAAGCAATAAGCCCAAAACCATCAATTACAGGATTTCGTCCTTTTATATTTGAAGCCAAGCCAATCCCAAGTGCAGCAACAAGAGGAACTGTTACAGTTGAAGTTGTAACGCCTCCTAAATCATACGCAAGTCCAATAATCTCTTGCGGAGCAAAAAATGTGATGCTTACTACTAAAAGATACCCAGCTATTATATAATAATGAATAGGATGACCTTTAATTATCCTATAAACACCAAGTAAAATAGCAAATCCTACAGAACCAGCAACAACAAATCTTAAGACAGTAGAATCAATTCTACCACTTGAAATTGATGCAGCTTTATCTGCAATTACTGCAAGTGCAGGTTCTGCAATTGTTGTACCAAATCCTATTAAAAATCCAAATATCAATATCCAAATTGTCCATCCAGATTTAGCGAAATCTCTAGCAAGTCCTTCCCCTACTGGAAATATCCCTATTTCCAATCCTTGCAAAAATATCGCTAGTCCAACTCCAACAATAACTAATCCAATACTTGTAGAAACCCATCCTTCTGGAACTGTTTGAATTATTGCTAATTGAAAAAATAAAATTACTAAAACTATTGGTAAAAGATCTCTAAAAGAGTCCTTTAATAATTTTAAGAAAAAATTAAACTGCATCATAATTTATAGTGCGCCCTTTTGTTAAATTTATATATATTAGCGAAAAAAGATAAAATAAAAGTTTTAAGAATAAAAAAATTTGAAGAATCAATATAAGAGAAATTAATCTCTTATATTAAATTTGATGATCAGTGCTTTTAGCCAATCTCTCTTTTTGTGAAAGATAAGAATTAAGTGCACCTAAATAAGCTTTTGCAGTTGCTAACATAGTATCAATACTTAATCCATGTCCTACAAATGATGGAGAAGATTTATCAAATACTACCCTTGTAGTTACTTTTGCAAGTGCATCTTTTCCTTCAGTTACTGAAGTTACATTATAGCTTTGTAACTCACCATTATAGCCAGTAAGTCTATCTATTGTTTTAAAAATAGCATCCATTGTTCCATTTCCAATGTTTGCTTCAATCATAACTTCATCTTTATATTTAATTGATACAGATGCCATAGGAGTTCCAGCAGAACAATCAGAAATTTGTAATCCAACTAATTCATAAGTTTTGTCATGATTTAAGGCTTCATCTGTTATTAACATTCTAATATCATCATCAGTAACATCTTTTTTCTTATCAGCTAAAACTTTAAATCTTTCAAATGCAGTATTTAACTCTTCATCTGATACATTATCAAATCCTAAATTAAGAATTTTATCTTTAAATGCAGCACGACCACTGTGCTTTCCTAAAATTAAATTAGAATCCTTATAAACACCAACATCTTCTGGTTTCATAATTTCATATGTTTCTTGATGTTTTAATACACCATCTTGATGAATTCCACTTTCGTGTGAAAACGCGTTTTTACCTACTATTGCTTTGTTTTGTTGTGGTTCAACACCAGTAATTGTTGCTACTAATTTAGAAGTTGCATATATCTCTTTTGTATTAATTCCTGTATATAACTCACCAAAAGCATCACGTCTAGTTTTTATAGCCATTACAGCTTCTTCTAAAGCTGAATTACCAGCTCGCTCACCTAAACCATTGATAGTAACTTCAATTTGTCTAGCACCATTTAAAACAGCAGCCAAAGTATTTGCAGTTGATAATCCTAAATCATTGTGGTTGTGTACAGAAATAATTGCTCTATCACCTGCAAAAGCACTTAACTCTTTTACCATTGCACCTAACTCTGTTGGTAATCTATATCCAACAGTATCTGGTAAGTTTATAGTTCGTGCACCTGCACCAATAACTGCATCCATTACCTCTTTCATAAAAGAGATTTCACTTCTTCCTGCATCTTCTAATGAAAACTCAACATCATCAACAAATGTTTTAGCATATTCAACTGCATGAATTGCTCTTTTGATAACTTCATCTGGTGACATTTTTAATTTATATTGCATATGAATAGGACTTGTTGCAATAAATGTATGAATTCTATGTTTTGGAGCTTTTGAAACAGCTAAACCTGATTGTTTAATATCATTTTCAATTGCTCTACTTAATGAACAAATACTTGAGTTTTTAACAACTTCTGCAATTCTTGAAACCGCATCAAAATCACCTGGGCTTGCAGCTGCAAATCCTGCTTCAATAACATCAACTCCTAACTTCTCTAACTGTAAAGCAACCTTGATTTTTTCATCTGTGTTCATTGAACAACCAGGGCTTTGTTCCCCATCCCTTAATGTTGTATCAAATACTATAATTCTATTTTTATCCATTGTGTAACCTTTGTAAATTGGGCATATTATATCTTTTTTTAAATAAAAGAAAAACTTGTACGAAAATTGATTTTAATAAATATATAAATATATTTTAGAGGAGGTTTTTGAGAAGTAGCAGAGAGTTTACACTTTTTATGAAATAATTTTTATAAAAATCGAAAATTTTCATTTTACTCTCCTATTAAGTTTGTTGGTAATTATATTTTATAAAACTTAATTTGTCAAGTGAAGTTTTATAAAACTTCACCTGCTTTTATTTTTTTACCTAATTTTATATTTAAATTGTATGTTGTTGGTATATAAATT
The DNA here is from genome assembly GCF_050300555.1 of Arcobacter sp. NCBI lineage: Bacteria > Pseudomonadati > Campylobacterota > Epsilonproteobacteria > Campylobacterales > Arcobacteraceae > Arcobacter > Arcobacter sp. Next base: position 28,626 of record NZ_JBNKXY010000012.1, on the reverse strand, counting down.
TTTACAATACCATTTATAAAAATTCCTACTTTTTCGTATTGTGTTGTTTCTTTCTCTTTAGAAAAAGCATGGGAAATATTAAATCGACCAGAAATTAATTCTACTTTTATATCATCAAAAGCTAATACTCTTTTTTCATTTAATTGTTTTGCTTTAAAACTATCACTACATAAATTTAGTCCGTTTATATGTGATAATTCTTTAAATTCTGAATCTTTAGGTGCTATTAGTATATGTGAATCTAATAATCCAACATCCAAATAAACCACGCTTTTAGAATCAATTTTGTCAATGGCAATAATTTCACCACTTATTGGTGAAACTATTGCATCAACTTTTGCTTTTACTTTAAAATTATTTCTATAAATATAAACAAAAAATAATGTTAATAAAAATGCAATTAAAGCTAATGTATCACAAATGAAAAAGTATGCAAAAATAGAAATAGCAAAAAAGATGTAAATATAAAATATTCCTTCTTTTGCTACAAACTTATTTATCATCTTTTTTCTCGTCTTCATTTGTTGAAGATTCGTCATCTTTTTCATCTTCAGAAATTTCTGATGAACTTTCTCCAACTTCTAAGTTATTTTCTATTTTTTCAGAATGTAAATCTTCTTCTTCAAAAATAACTCCACCATTTTCTTTAATGATTTCTCTTACACGTTCACCTGTTATTACTTCTATTTCAAGTAACTCTTTTGTCATTTGTTCAATTGCTTCACTATTATCTCTTAAAGCTTGAAGAACAACTTCATATCTTTCGTTTAACATACCTTTAATATGTGCATCAAGTTCTTTTGCCATATTATCAGAGAAGTCTTTAGTTGTTTGTCCACCTAAAAACTGGTTTGACCTTTTTTCTAAAACCATTAAACCTGCAATATCACTCATACCATAAATTGAAGCCATAGATTTAATAATATCAGTTGCTCGCTCTAAATCGTTTCCTGCACCTGTACTAATCTCTTTGATAAATACTTCTTCTGCTGCTCGCCCACCTAATAACACATCTACTTCTGCAATAAGTTCATGCTTTTGCATTAAATATTTATTCTCTTCTGGTGTATTTAAAGTATATCCAAGTGCTGCTAATCCTCTTGGTACAATTGAAACTTTGTTTACTTTTTTAGCACCTTTTGTAATCTCTGCAATTAAAGCATGTCCAGATTCATGATAAGCAACAATTCTTCTCTCTTTTGGAGAGATTCTTCTTGATTTTTTCTCTAATCCAGCAATTTGTCGCTCAACTGCTTCTTTAAAATGAACATAAGATACTTCTTCTTTTTTAGCTCTTCCAGCTAGTAGTGCTGCCTCATTGATAATATTTGCTAAATCTGCACCTGCAAGTCCTGCTGTCATCTTAGCTACTTCAACTAAATCAACATCTTTAGCTACTTTTACACCTTTGATATGTACATTTAGTATCTCTTTTCTACCTTCAAAATCAGGTTTATCAACTAAAACTTGTCTATCAAATCTTCCTGGACGTAATAATGCAGGGTCTAAAACTTCAGGTCTATTTGTTGCAGCTAATACAATAACAGGTGCTGCTTCTGTTGCAAATCCATCCATCTCTGCTAAAAGTTGATTTAGAGTTTGTTCTCTTTCATCATTTCCACCCATTGGTCCACCAGCTGCTCTACTTTTACCAATAGCATCAATCTCATCAATAAAAATAATTGCAGGTGCTACTTTTTTTGCTTGCTCAAATAAATCTCTAACTCTTGAAGCTCCAACACCTACAAACATCTCAATAAAAGCTGAACCAGAAACTGATAAAAATTCAACATCAGCTTCACCTGCAACTGCTTTTGCAAGTAAAGTTTTACCTGTACCTGGAGGTCCTACTAATAAAACACCTTTTGGAATTTGTGCTCCAAGTTTTACATATCTATCTGGGTCTTTTAAGAAATCAACAACTTCTTGTACTTCTTCTTTAGCCTCTTTATTTCCAGCCATATCTTCAAATTTTACATTTGGTTTTTCAGAGTTAATCATTTTTTTAGAAGATCCAATTCCAAGGATTCCTCCACTTCCACCACCCATAGATTTTGACATTCTTTTTGCTAAAAACATCCAAATTGCAAAGAAAATAAAGATTGGTAGAACCCAACCAAATAATATGTCAGCTAAGACATTCTCTTCATTTACTCCACCATAAGCTATTCCATTTTTTTCTAATGTTGGAATTAACGTTTCATCTGGAACTACCCTTCTTGCTGTATAAGTAATAATATCTGTTCCATTAGATTTTGCAATTGCTTTTACATTTGTATTTCCAATACCTACATATTCAACTTTTCCACTACTAATTAAATTTTTTAAATCAGAATATGCAATATTTTTATGTTTTGTTTGTCCAAATGCTTGAATATTTTGGTTTGCTATAGTTCCTTGATCTTCAGGAAAAAGTGCTTTAAATACCATAATAGTTACAAGAGAAAACAAAACAAAAACTAATAATGGATTATTACTGAAAAAATTATTGTTGTTATTGTTATTGTTTTTATCTTGTTTATTTTTATTTCTATTTCTCAACCTAAACTCCTTTTTTTAATACAAGAGTAACCCAATCATTTTTTTGAATTACCTCAATTTGATTTAAATCATCAAATTTCTTCAAAACTTTATTTAAATGCTTATCTAATATACCTGACAATACTAATGTACCACCATCTTTTAAGCACTTTTTTAACTCTTTGGCAATCATTACTAAAACATCAGCAACTATATTGGCAATGACAAAATCATACTCTTTATTAGAAGCCATTGCACTTCCTACCCAAGCATTAGAAAAGTTGGCATTATTTAATATAAAATTTGATTTTGAACTCTCAATACAAACATCATCTGTATCACAAATATCAACTTTTGCACCTAATTTGCTTGCTGCAATTGATAAAATCCCACTTCCACAGCCTACGTCAATTACTTCATCATTTTCTTTTACGTATTTTGAAATAGCCTCTAAACAACTATTTGTTGTCTCATGATGACCTGAACCAAATGATAATGCTGGATTAATAATAATATCAATTTTACCATCTTTTTCTTCAACCCAAGATGGTCTTATAAAAAATTTACCAACTTCTACTGCTTTTACAGATTCTTGATACTTTTTTATCCAATCTTCATTTTTTTTCTTCTCTATTGAAGTTGTACAACTCAATCCTAAAGCTTTTGCAAACTCTTTAATACCATATTCAACATCTTCTAAATTATCTTCACTTCTTGCAATAAGTCTATTTTCTTCTATTTCAACTGCATTTTGTGTTAATTGATTTAATAAATCTAAGAACAAATCCTGTGAATCTTTTGTATCTATAACTAATTCATAATAATATTCTTCCACTTTTTGTCCTTAAAATTTTATTTATTAGTTTTGTAAACTATTATTTGTAAAAAATGCTTCTATTGTATCTCTCATAATATCTGCATCTTTTATAGTGTTAATTATATCTCTAAATTCAGAAGCTCCATTATAACCCTTTGAATAAGAGTGAAGTAACTTTCTAAACATAATAGCACCATGTGCACCATGAAACTTTAATACTTCATCATAATGTTCTAAAATTATTGCTTTTTTTATATCTTCACTTATATCTTCAACACCATGTTTTAATTGGTAAAAAACCCAAGGTTTACCAATAGCACCTCGACCAATCATTACTCCATCAGCTCTTGTATGGGCTAAAACTTCTTTAGCTTTGGAATAATCTTTTATATCACCATTTGCAATTACAGGAATTGAAACTGCATCTTTTATTGCTTTAATTGCATCATAATCAACTGGAGCTTTATATTTACCAGCTCTAGTTCTTCCATGTACTGATATAAAATCTACACCACAAGCCTCAACAGCTTTTGCAATATCTACTGGAATTTTTTCATTAACTCCAATTCGCACCTTTGCACTGGTATAAAGTTTTTTATTGTATTTTTTAACTGTGCTTAATATCTCTTCAAGTTTTTTTAAATCTCCCAAAAGATTTGAACCACTTCCATGGTTAAAAACTTTTGGAGCTGGACAGCCACAATTTAAATCAATACCATCAATACCTTCCATGTCATTTAGTATCTCAACTGCATCACGTACCAATTCAGCTTTATTTCCAGCAATTTGTACAAAATATGGATCTTCTGAAGGAGATTTTTCTATCATTTTAAAAGTTTTTTTAGAGTTATAAACAAGTGCATTTGATGATATCATCTCAGAAATTGTTAAATCAGCACCAAATTTTTTTACAACAGCTCGAAAGGGTAAATCAGTATAGCCAGCAAGGGGAGCCAACACCATTAAGGGTTGGCTAAAATCAAGTTTATTCATCTTATTTGTTATAACAAAGATTCTCTAAAGTATAATATTTACCTGAATCTTTTAAATCTAAAAGAGCTCTATATGGTTGATATTCTTCCTTAGCATAACTATTTAAAAGTTCTCTTGCTTTATCAATCATTTCATATTCAAATAAAATCACTAAATATGCTTCAACAGCTAACTCATTTTCATTTGATATTGTTTCAAACATTTTAATAAGTTCATCTGGCTGAACAGATTTTTTATAAAGTTTTGCAAATGTTAAATAATCTTCTTTTTCAAACTCAACATCTTTTGTGTACTTAATAATCGCATCATGCTCTAAAGCGAATTCTGAGTTTTCAGAATCTTTTTTCATAAGCTCTAAAACCATCTCTTTGTCAAGTTTTAATCCATCAAGTAATTTTTTAATAGTTGTCATACTTTTATTGTTTATTACATTTGTAAATGCTGCTTTTACTACTTCAGATGAAAAGTCTTTAGATTTTTTCAAAATATCAATAGAGTAATCAACATCCCCATTTACTCTATTTAATAAATTTTTTTGTGCAACATTTCCATTTCTATTGAATTTAAATGTTTTATCACTTACATATTCACCAGAATTTATTTTTATAATATTATTAACAATATTTTTTATGTCACTATTTGAACTTTCAAAATTATCAGTTTTTGGTGAAATTTTCATTTGCGTTAAGATATCTGCTAACTCTTGAAGTGCTTTTTGTTTGAATTTTTTATTTGAATTATTTTCTAATAAAACATCCTTAAAAAATTCAATAATATTTTCTTCATCTTTTTTTACAGAACTTGTTTGTAAATAGTTTTTAAAACCATAAAAAACAATATGAATTATAGTTGCTAAAAATAGTACTGCAACAGGTAAAACAATCCAAGCTGCTATTGGTAAATCAATTGAATAATCTAAAATATTAACTGTATAATTACCTGCTTGTATGCTAAAAACAAAAATATAAACTGCAATAATTAACAACAATGAAAAAGCGACATATTTTTTAAGTCCCATAAATTATCCTTTAGATTTAGTTATTCTCACTCTCATAAATCTCTCTACAAGGTGTACAAAATTTTGCAAATGGCTTTGCTCTTAATCTTCCAATTGCAATAGCTTCATCACACATTTCACAAATACCATATGTTCTGTTATCTATTCTTTTTAGTGCATCCTCAATCTCTTTTAACTCTTTTGATTGTTGATTCGCTATAATCCCTTCTTTAAACGAATCACTTGAAACCTCTGCATAATCATAATCATCATTACATTCTGAGTTTTTTAAAGAGTCAATACTCTCTCTACTTCCTTGAATATTTTTCTCTATTAATTCTTTTCTTTCCGCTAAAATAACCTTTAGCTCTTCAATCTGCTTTGAATTTGCCACATTAAACCTTTTATCTAAAAATTTCGACATTATACTCAAAAATATCTAAATTATTTATGATAGGGATGGTTATTATTTATACACAAACCTCTAAATACTTGTTCAAGTAGAACTATATTAGCTATTTTATGGGCAAAAGTTAGCTCACTTAAACTAATTTTTTTATCACATTTTTGTAAAAAATTTGCTTCAAATCCATATGCACCACCAATATAAAAATTGATAACTGCACTGTTTTGTAAAAGTTTTGCGAATTCAAAACTATCAACTCTTTTACCTAATACATCAAGTGCTATATTATACCCACTATTTAAAAAAGGCTCAAATACTTCACTATATGATTTTTTTGCTTCAATATCAGATATAGTTTGTGCCTTTGCAATTTTTTTATTAAATAAATTATGAATCTCTATTTTAGAATATTTTGAAGACATTTTGATAAAATCTTCTATAATTTTATTAAATTCATCATTTGATGATTTTGCAATTTGGTAAATATTTATTTTATTCATATAATCCTGATCCTACAACGTTAAAAGAGATATTTTCAATTATATCATCTATTTTTACACCACCAATAGCACATACAGGGTGCTTTGAAATTTTTGCTAAATAAGATATTTTATCGCCCAACATTGTATTTACATTTTTAGTTATTGTTTCTCTATATGCACCAAGTCCTATCATATCCAAATCTAATGTATTTGCTTCTAGAATCTCTTTTTCATTGTGTGTAGATAAGCCTAAAAGTTTATTACCAATTTTTTTTCTTATTACTTTTACTGCTAATTGTTTATTTGAATGAATTTTTTCAAAATCCTCTTGTCCTAAATGTAAACCATTACAAAATTTTACTAAATCTATCTCATCATTAATAATTATTGGGATATTAGTTTTATTTTTTAAATATAAAAGATTTTCTTTTTTAGTTTCTAAATCAGAAATTTTATCTCTATATTGAATCAATTTTACATCTAGTTTTTGACAAAGTTCTAAAAATTTATCAAATGAAATATCTTTTTTTTTTAAAGTTTGGAAGTCACATAAAGCATACAATTTATTAGAAGAACTTTTGGGATTAAATCCTAAAAGTTCTTCTAAATAGTTACTATTCATTAGCTAACTTGAATAGTATTATTTGAGAACATAGTTAATAAATCGGAAAGAGTCTTTTTCATGCTAGATCTATTTACAACCATATCAATTGAACCTTTTTCAAGTAAAAATTCAGCTCTTTGAAATCCTTCAGGAAGATCTGCTCCAATAGTTTGTTTAATAACCCTTTGTCCTGCAAATCCAACTAAAGCACCTGGTTCAGCCATTATAATATCTCCTAAAAAGGCAAAAGAAGCAGAAACCCCACCCATAGTAGGATCTGTTAAAACAGATATATAAGGTAATCCAGCAGCATCTAATTTTTTAAGTGCAGCAGAAGTTTTAGCCATTTGCATAAGAGCAAAAGTTGATTCTTGCATTCTAGCACCTCCAGAAGCAGAAACAATAATAACACCTTGATTCTTCTCTAAAGCTCTATCAACACATCTAACAATCTTTTCACCCTCAACTGAACCTAAACTTCCACCCATAAAAGCAAAATCAAAAATTGCCATTTGAACGGCAATTCCATTGATTGTACATTCACCACTAACAACAGATGAGTTTCTTCCTGTTTTATTTAATGCTTCTTCTACTCTTTTTTTATAAGATTTACTATCAACAAATTTTAATGGGTCATTAGGTATTAAATCTGCATCATACTCTACAAAACTATTTTCATCACATAAAATTTCAATTCTTCTTTTAGCCCCTATTCTCATGTGAAAATTACATTTAGGACATATATTGTTTTGAGACTCTACTTCTTTGAAAAACATCAAAGAATTACACTCTGGGCACTTTATCCAATGACTTGGTGCATCTTTTTTTGTTGGTTGTTCTTTTTTACTATCAAACTTGATTTTATTAAATAGATTCTTCAAATCCATCATATATCCTTTTTAAAACTATTTTATTAAACTTTTGAATTTATCTAATTCATCAAGTTTTTCCCAAGGGTAATCCTCTTGTCCAACTTGACCTCGTGCAGCTACATCTGCATAAAGGAAAGTATCAGCACTTGGTTTATCTAAACCAAATTTTTTCGTAATCCAGTTTGGTGTTAATGAAAAACTATCATGAACAAATGCTGATAAAATATCATCATTTAATCCCTCAATACAAGTTCCACAAGTATCTACTGAAACTGAAGTTGGCTTAGCAACACCAATTGCATAAGAAATTTGTACAATTGCTTTTTTTGCAATTCCAGATGCAACAATATGTTTTGCTATCCAACGTCCTGCATATAATCCACTTCTATCAACTTTTGTATAATCTTTAGAAGATTGTGCTCCACCACCAATAGGTGCATATCCACCAAATGAATCAACAATAAGTTTTCTTCCTGTTAATCCAGAGTCATGTAATGAAGAGTGTGATACATATTTTCCTGTTGGATTAATATGAATAATTGTTTTTTCTAAACAAAATAACTCTTTGGGTAAATTTGTTTCTTTTATAAGACCTAAAATTAATTCTCTTACTTTTTCAATACTCATTGATGATACACAAGGAGCTGAAACAACTATAGTATGAATATGTTTTGGTAAACAATTTTCAAAGTTCTCTTTTGTTTCATAATCAACTGTAACTTGTGTTTTAATATCAACACCTAGTTCTTCAGGATGAGCTAATGCGTACTCATAAACTTTTTCCATAAGCATTCTTGCATATGTAATTGCACTTGGCATAAAGTTTACAGTTTCACTATTTGCATATCCAAACATGATTCCTTGGTCACCTGCACCTGTTTCACCATCTTCTTGGTCAACACCTTGGTTAATATCAGGAGATTGTCTATTTAATAAAACTTGTACCTTTACATCATCAGGGTGTAAACACTCCTCTTTTGTAAAATGAGGATGACCGTTATATCCAATTTTTGCTAGAGCATCAATTACTAAATCTTTATAATCTTGTTCAGATAAATTTGTAGCTGAAGTAACTTCCCCACCAATAACAACATGCTTACCTGCAACAAAAACCTCTGAAGCAACCCTACTTTTGCTATCACCAATGATTAATCTATCAACTATACTATCTGCTATAATATCTGCACACTTATCAGGGTGCCCTGGACTTACTACTTCACTAGTAAATAAATATTCTGTTTTGTTTTCCATTTTTGTTTTCCATTCCTTTGTTTTCCAAAAGCTAAAATTGAACTACTTTACAATCTTAATCTTTATCGTTTTCCATTCTTTTGTTTTCCATTTTCGTTTTCCAACTAATTAAAGTTAAAATAAAAAATAAAATTAAAAGTACGTATTACTTTATAAAAAGTTAGGTATTTTATCTAAATTTTACTTTCATAACTTTAAACTACTTAGTAGATGCTATTTTTAAGGAAACTTTTTAGTTATTCTACCGTTACACTTTTCGCTAAGTTTCTTGGCATATCAACATCATTTCCAAGTCTTACAGAAATCTCCATTGAAAATAATTGTAAGACTACTAACATCTCAAAAAATTCAAGCATATAATGGTCACATTTATTTGTCTTAATAAAATCATCAGCCAAATCAAAATCTAATGACGAAATAGCACATATTGTACTATCTCTAGCACTTAATTCTTCCACATTTGATTTAATTTTATCATAAAGTAAATTTTGTGGCATAAGTGCTATTGTAAAAAGTTCTGGATCAGCTAAAGCTATAGGACCATGTTTCATCTCTCCAGCTGGATAACCTTCTGCGTGTAAATATGAAATTTCTTTTAATTTTAGTGCACCTTCTAAAGCTAACGGGAAAAAAACATCTCTTCCTATAAAGAAAAATCCATGTCCATGCAAATACCTTTTTGATAATCTTTTTGTTTTTTCATGGATATAATCATGTACTTTTAATGACTTAGGTACTTCTCTTAAAGCTTGTATTTCTTCTTTTAGTTTTTCATTACTTAAAGAGTTTTTATATTGTGCAAAATATAAAGCCATCATCCATAATACAACAGTTTGAGTTGAAAAAGCTTTTGTTGAGGCAACACCCTTTTCTATTCCAGCCCTTGTTAAAACTGAATAATCCGCAATTCTTGTCATTGAAGAGTTATCAACATTACAAACAACAATTGATTTAAGTCCTGCAGTTTTTGCCATTTTAAGTGCTTCAAGAGTATCGGCTGTTTCTCCACTTTGTGAAATGACTATAAAAAGTGTATTTTTATTTAAAAGTGGTTCTTTGTATCTGAACTCACTGGCGATTTCTACACTACATCTAACCTTTGCTAATCTTTCAAATAAATATGATGCTGTAAGTCCCGCATGATAAGAAGTTCCACAAGCGCAAATTTTTATCTCTTCAATTCCTTCAATTATTGAAGAATCAAACTCTTCAAAATCTACTTTTTCATCACATAAACGTCCAAGCATAGCATCACTTGTAACTACACTTTGCTCATGAATCTCTTTTTCCATAAAAAATCTATAACCATCTTTTTGTGCAAATTGTTTTGAAGTAGGTAAAACTCCCCATGAAACTTTTGATTCATCAAAAAACTCAATTCTATCAGATGAGGCAACTCCTCCACACCCATCTTCTAAATAAACAACATCATTTGCTAAACCAATTAATGGAGCATCAGATGAAGCAAATAAAACTTCACCTTTTTCGTTACCATGTGCTACTATTAAAGGCGATCCATGCTTAAAAAAGTATATATCATTTGGGCATGATTTAGAAATAAGAAGTATAGAAAATGCACCTTCTAATCTTTTAATAGTCTTTTGGAAAGAAGTCTTACAATCATTTAATTTATTATTATAAAACTCAAATAAATGAACAATAACTTCAGTATCAGTTTGTGATACAAATTTATGTCCTGCTTCTAATAACTCTTGTTTTAATTCCCTATAATTTTCAATAATTCCATTATGAACAACATAAGAGTACTCACCTAAATGAGGATGAGCATTAATCTCAGTTGGTTTTCCATGGGTTGCCCATCTTGTATGTCCAATTCCAATATTATACTCTTGGCTTGTATTTACTTTTTGTTCTAAATTTATCAACTTCCCTAAGGCTTTAAATACTTCAATTCTATCTTTACTTAATAGTGCAATTCCTGCACTATCATAACCTCTATATTCAAGCTCTTTTAAACCATTAAGTAAAATATTTTCTGTTTTTTTATTTCCTATATAACCAACAATTCCACACATAAATAAGCCTTTTAAATTTTTAAAAAGATATTGTACAAAAATATTCATGATATATTACTTTTAACAATTTTTGATAAAATACTTTTTTTATTTAGGAGTTAACATCAAATCATTTTTAAAAGTAGATAAGGATATTTTTTTTTCTAGCTGTGAAACATGTGAAGCTAGATGTTGTGATGGGAGAAAGGGAAGCATTTATTGTCAAATTATTCTTGAAGATTTTGAAAGTGTATACAAAATTTTTCCTATTTTATTTACCTTTGGTGATCTAGGTTTTTTAAAAGCTACTATTTTACTGAGTGATGGGAAAAGTTTATGTCCATACATAAATAATTTTAAATGTACCATTTATGAAAATCGTCCAACTGTTTGTAAAGCCTATCCACTAAGTACAAATATTGATAATGTAATTTATTATGACACAAATTGTCCAGGAATTAGTGAATATGGAAGTGATGTAGTAAAAAATGGAAAAATTTCACCCTCTTTTGATTCATATATTTTTGATGATTATCAAACAAGATATATAAATACTCACCGAAAACTTGAAGATTTTAACAAATTTGAAGATTTTGAATTAGTAACAAAAATCAATAATAATAAATTTTATAAATATATTGGAAATGAAATGAATCCTTATATATCAATGCATTTGGACTCTTTAATTAATCTAAAAAACTATAATTTATAGTCTATGGTTTTACTTTAAGTTTACATTTGGATATAATTACATTATCCAAACAATATGGAGGTTTTAATGATAGGACTTCTACGGTGGTAGAATATTTACCAAATATAATTGTTAATTTTTCAAAATAAAAAGTTTTATTTTACTAAAACTTTAGCTTACTAAGTTGTAAGTTTTGATAGTTTAAAAGGGTTTCTTTTTTAAGAAGCCCTTTTTTTATTTTAAAGCTATTTTAATAATAAATTCAGCACCTTTATAAGCTTTTTTTTCATATTCATACTCCACATTTGAAACTTCAATTTTGCCATTCATACTCTCTTCAATAATCCGTTTACTCATGTATAAGCCGATACCTGTACCACCTACTTCTTCCTTAGTTGTATAATAAGCATCAAATATATTATCTATAATTTCAAATGGAATTCCATTTGCATTATCTTTTATTTTAATAAATAAAGTATTATCTTTTTTATATACATTAATAAAAATATATCTTTTCTCAGAACTAGCTTTTTTTACTAACTCCTCTTTTGCATTTTTTAATATATTTATTAATGTTTGTAATAATTCATTTTTTGAACCAAAAAACTCAATATCTTCTATCTCTTTTATAATCTCAATATTATTATTTTTTAATTGTGAATTTATTAATTTTAATGTGTCTTCAAAAGCTTCTGATATTTTGAATAAACATTTTTGTTTATTAGGATTAAAAAAATTCCTAAAGTCATCTATAGTTTGAGTTAAATTATGTACTGATTCATCTATATCATCAATTGCTTCATCTAGTTCTTTTTCACTAGAAAAATCTTTCATTTCCCTATTGATACGTAAAAGTGCACTTGCCATAGAAATTACACTCAATGGTTGTTTCCATTGATGAGCGATACTTCCAATCATCTCACCCATTGTTGCCATTTTTGATTGTTGGATGAGTAATTTTTCTTTTTCAATTACATTATTCATTTCATCTTTTATTTTTAATTTATAATTATTGAATATATTATCAATTGTTCTAGATACATAAAATGAAAGAAAAATTATTATTACAATAATAATTAAACCTATTATAATTATATCTTCAACTGATTTTTTATTTGACATTAAAAGTGTTGATTTTCTCTCTTTTATTTCATAAGTTAAATTTTCTAAATAAAATCCACTTCCAATTATCCAATTCCAGTCTTCATATAACTTTATAAAAGATATTTTTTCATTTGATTTTAAAGAATCATTTATTTTAACCATTCCATTGTATTTAATAAAACCTTCTTTGTTTTCTTTTGTAAACTTTATTACTTCTTTTAATGTATAACCATAACTATTTTTAACATCAATTCTATTTTTATCTATTAACTCTTTTTTAGGATTTACTAAACATAAGCCATCTAAATCGTTTATAAAAAAATGTTCGGGATCTTTCAAATCAAGGCTATTTAATTTTTTTAAAATTCTTTTTTTTGTTTGATTATTAAAATCTTTTTCATAGTAGCCAGAACCTATAAATAAATTATATGGTTCAAATTTTTTGAAAAAGCCTATTTTTTTTTGTTCCTTTTCATCATCAGCTGATTTCTTCCAATACCAATTATAAAAAGTTTCATCTTTTGAGCTTAATATTTTATTCATATCTTGAAGTATTAATGTCCCCTTTGAATCTCTAAAATTCCAAAGATTCTTACCTTCCATATTGGGAAAACCGGCATTCAATATATTTTTTCCACTCATTTCATATATAAATAAATATCCTTTATCGTTATTAAATCTTATACCCCTTAATGCTGCTATAATTTCATCAAGAGTTTTTTCTTTTGAATAATTAGCTTTTTTTATATTTTTATTGTAAATTATTTTTGCAATGCCATATGCTTGATATACCTCTTCTTTTATCAAATTATCAAAATCTTTTTTCTCAAATTCTCTTTCTAAATCAATAAGTTTATATATTTTAGTTACAAGATTTTGAACCATAACTTTATTATGTGAAATATAGTTTTCTTCCAGCTTTTTTATTTCATAGTTTAATTCTTTATCTTTTTGATAAATTAAGATTTGTATGATAATCATTGTAAAAATTATAAGTGAAGATATGGCACCATATTTAATAAAATTTAATAAACCTTTTTCATCTTTAAACATATACAATTTTACTCCATTTTATGAATAATTATCTTTTAAATGTTTATTATAGCTAGATTTATATTTTATTTGTGTTTTATAAGAATAAAAAAAGGAACTATCAATTCATAATAGTTCCTTTAAAGTTAGGTTTAAATGATATAAAGACTATGTTTTTATTACATCATTCCACCCATACCTCCCATTCCACCCATGTCTGGCATAGCTGGCATTGCAGGTTTATCTTCTTTTATATCAGTTACTGTAGCTTCAGTTGTTAATAATAATGAAGCAACTGAAACTGCATTTTGCATAGCAATTCTTTCAACTTTTGCTGGATCAACAATTCCAGCTTCAAACATATCTACATATTCTCCACTTGCAGCATTAAATCCAATATTTTCATTTTCAGATTTTTCAACTTCATTTACAACAACACCAGCATCAAAACCAGCATTAATTGCAATTTGTTTCATAGGTGCTTTAATTGCTCTTAAAACAATTGCAGCTCCAATAGCTTCATCACCTGTAAGGTCAAGTTTAACTTTTGCAGCAGCTCTAATTAATGCAGCTCCACCACCTATTACAATACCCTCTTCAACAGCAGCTCTAGTTGCACTTAGGGCATCATCAACTCTATCTTTTTTCTCTTTCATTTCAGTTTCACTTGCAGCTCCAACTTTAATAACTGCAACACCACCAGAAAGTTTAGCAAGTCTTTCTTGCAATTTTTCTCTATCATAATCAGAAGTTGTATTTTCAATTTCTGCTTTAATTTGTGCAACTCTTCCTTTTACAGAATCAGCTTCACCATTTCCATCAACTATTGTAGTATTGTCTTTATCAATTACTACTTTTGCAGCAGTTCCAAGTACTTCAATTCCACAAGTATCAAGTTTCATACCCATTTCTTCAGATACAACTGTACCATTTGTAAGTACTGCGATATCTTGTAACATTGCTTTTCTTCTATCACCAAAACCTGGAGCTTTAACAGCAGCAATATTTAAAGAACCTCTTAATCTATTTACAACTAATGTTGCTAAGGCTTCACCATCAACATCTTCAGCAATAATTAGAAGTGGTCTTCCAGATTGATTAACAGCTTCTAAAATTGGTAACATCTCTTTTAAATTAGAGATTTTTTTCTCATATAATAAAATATATGGATTTGATAACTCTGCAATCATTTTTTCAGAATTTGTTACAAAATAAGGAGATAAGTATCCTCTATCAAATTGCATACCTTCAACAACTTCTAACTCATCAGAGATACCTTTTGCTTCTTCAACAGTGATAACTCCATCTTTTCCAACTTTTTCCATAGCTTCTGCAATCATTGAACCAATTGCATTGTCAGAGTTTGCTGATATTGTCGCAACTTGCTCGATTTCAGTTTTATTTGCTACAACTCTTGAAGATGCTTTTAAATTAGTTAGAATAGCTTCACAAGCTTTATCCATACCTCTTTTTAAGATAATTGGATTAGCTCCAGCAGTTACGTTTCTTAAACCTTCTTTATAAATTGAGTGTGCTAAAACAGTTGCTGTTGTAGTACCATCTCCTGCTTCATCAGCAGTTTTTGAAGCAACTTCTTTTACAAGTTGAGCTCCCATATTTTCTAATGTATCTGCTAATTCAATCTCTCTTGCAACTGAAACACCATCTTTTGTGATTGATGGAGCACCAAAAGATTTTTGTAATAATACATTTCTTCCTCTTGGTCCCATTGTAACTTTTACTGCATCTGCTAATTTCTCAACACCTGCAAATAATCTATTTCTTGCTGAATCACTAAATAATACTTCTTTTGCCATTACATAACTCCTATAATATTTTCAATATCTAATACTAAATAATCTTGTCCATCTAATGTGAATTCTGTACCTCTATATTGTTCAAATACAATTGTATCACCCTCTTTTAATTCAGTAACTTCTGAACCAACAGCTTTTACTATTGCAGTATTTGGTTTTTCTTTTGCTGAATCAACTAAAATGATTCCGCTTGCAGTTTTTTCTTCAACTTCTGTTCTTTCTACAAGAACCCTTTTTCCAAGTGGTTTAAAATTCATTATATACTCTCCTATCAAGTTTTTTTATATTTTTTATAAGTTTTAGCACTCTATTTTTTTGAGTGCTAAATTGTAATAAAATTTTCAATTTTTGTCAAGTAAATTGAGTAAAGATGACTAAGAGTTTGAGAAGAAATTTATTTATGTCTATATAAATATTTTAAAAGTAGATTATTTAGTGCATTATATAAGTTTTCATCAAGTGATTTTAAACTCTCTTCACACTTTAAAGCAAGTTCATTAGCAGCATTTATTGCACCTTCTAATCCAAGTAAATTTACAAAGGAATTTTTTGCTCCATCATTTTGTGTAGTCTTTCCAGCTTCAATAGCAGTTTGTGTTTCATCTAAAATATCATCTTGAATTTGAAATAATAATCCAATATCAATGCCAAAATCATAAAGTTTATCTTGAGTAGCTAAATCATAATTTGCTATTATTGCACCCATTTTTAAACTTCCTGCTATAAGTTTTGCAGTTTTATGA
The DNA here is from genome assembly GCF_050300555.1 of Arcobacter sp. Lineage (NCBI taxonomy): Bacteria > Pseudomonadati > Campylobacterota > Epsilonproteobacteria > Campylobacterales > Arcobacteraceae > Arcobacter > Arcobacter sp. The sequence continues at coordinate 12,282 of NZ_JBNKXY010000012.1, read as the reverse complement.
ATATGTAAAAATTCAAGTTGTGAAAGTTCTAATTTTTGATTCTCAAAAAAGCAATCAATAGCCTGACCAATAATCATACCATCTATTCCACCATCACTTGATAAAACCTTTATACACTCAATTTTTACATCATTTGATAGTGGAGCATTAGCTATTTGTTTAAAGGCTTCTGTATTTAAAGCATCACCAACTAATATAGCCGTTACATCATCATATTTTTTATGTAGGGTTTCAAATCCTCTTCTTAAATCAGCATTATCCATAGCTGGTAAATCATCATGTACTAAAGAGTAAGTATGTAACATCTCTAAACCTAATGCAACGGGAAGTGAACTTTTTACTAAAAGAGTATTTTTGGAATTTACAACGCTAAGTAAAAGCATAGGCCTAAATCTTTTTCCACCAGCATCCAACATTAAACTTAAGGCATTTTCAAAATGAGGATGAAAAGTTTTTGATACTGGTAAATTTGATTTTAAGTAGTTTTCAAAAGTTTCTAATAAATTCATTATTTATTTTGACCAAATGAACCCATTCCACTCATCATGCTCATGGCCATCATTTTTTTATTTTCATCTGATTGTTTAATTACATCATTCATTGCAGAGATTAATAAAATTTGTAAAGAATCTTTATCCTCAAGTAATGAATCATCAATTTGTAAATCTATAACTTCTGAATTTCCATTTATAGATAAAGAAACCATTCCACCACCTGCTTTTGAAGTAAAAACTTTGGAAGCATTTTCTTCTTTTGCTTTATTTGTCATATTTTGGACTTGTCCCATAATATCATTTAAATTGATTTTACTTAAATCAATTCCATCAAACATGGTCACTTCCTATTAATTCATTTGTAATAGTTGTTATATTATTTTTATCATCTACTAAAACAACAGTTGGTTTATAATCTTCTAGCTCATTTTCATTGTATGAAGCATAAGCAATAACAATAATTTTATCACCTATTTCTACTTTTCTAGCCGCTGCTCCATTAAGACACATATCTTTGCTTCCAGCTTTACCTTTGATTACATATGTAGCAAATCTTTCGCCATTATTAACATTTACAATTTCAACTTTTTGACCAACTCTTAATTTAGAAGCTTGCATAAGCTCTTCATCTATAGTTATTGACCCAACGTAGTTTAAATTTGCATCTGTAACTGTTGCTCTATGAATTTTGCTATAAAGCATATCAAATGTCATAAATACCTCTTTATTTTACTAAATTAATAGGTTCTCCCCAAAACTGTTCAGGTATAATAAACTCTTGAACAGGATTCCCACCTATAATGTGTTCTTGTACAATTCTATCTATTTTTTCCTTAGATAATTTACAATACATAGTATGCCCTGGTTCTACCATTAATACAGGACCCATTTGGCATCTTCCTAAACATGAAGTTCTTATTGGTTGAACTGGACCCATTATTCCATTTTCCATAAGTTTTTGAGCCATATAATTAAACAAATCTCTTGACTCTTCTGTTACACAGCTTGGTTTTGGCATACCTGGAGGTGCACTTTGTTCACACTTGAAGATATAAAACGTAGGTTGCGGGATAACTGGCATTTCCATTTTCAATCCTTACTTCATATAATTTTGCAAATTCTATCTAATAATTATTAAACTCATCTAAAAACTAATTCTTAATAAAATTTTAAAAACTATAATACTATACTTTAAGCCCAAAAAATGGTAAAAAAGGTAAAAAATGAAAAAAATATTTATGTTGATTATAATGTCAGTGTTACTATATGCAACAAATCCAATCGCTATTGTAGAAACTACACAAGGTAAAATTGAAATTGAATTAAGACCTGATATGGCACCTCTTGCTGTTGAAAATTTTATTACACATGCAAAAAATGGTTATTATAATAATCTAATTTTTCACAGAATTATAAAAAACTTTATGATTCAAGGTGGTGATCCAACAGGAACAGGTAGAGGGGGAGAATCAATTTGGGGGAAACCATTCAAAGATGAATTTTCACCAAATGCAGTGTTTGATAAAGCAGGAATCTTAGCTATGGCAAATGCAGGTCCAAATACAAATGGAAGCCAATTTTTTATTACTACTGTTCCAACTTATTGGTTAAATGGTCGTCATACAATATTTGGATATTTAAAAAATGGAATGGATGTTGTTAAAAAACTTGAAAATGTACCAACATCAGGTCAATATCAAGGGAATAAACCCTTAGTTGATCAAAAAATAATTTCCATTGAAATAAAGTAGAAATTCTACTTTATTTCCCATTAAATATTTTTGTAAGTGTACGGGAATCTACAAATTGCATAACTCTTTTTTCTAACTCTTCAATTCTAAGTGTTTCTGCTTTTGCCTTATCTTTCCAAAACTCTACTTTTTGAGCTAAAACTTTCTTATCTAATGTTCCATTTACAGTTTTTGACTTTTCTAATTCTTTTTCAAGTTCTTCTATTTGTAAATTGGACGCAATTTTTATTTGATTAATCTTTTTTTGTGATGTTGTAATAATATTTTCTAAATTGTCTCGTAATTTTTTCATTTCTATATTTAAATCTGCATTCTCTTTTTGAATCTTAATTATATTAATACCCTTGATATTTGTAACATCTTCTTTTTCATATTTATCAACCTTTGCCTTTAAAATCTTCACATCATCTTTATATTTATCAAGAAGATAAAGACATTTTCCTTTATCATTTTCACTACTATTTAGCTCTTTTTGTAGTTGTTTTACTTGATTTTCTAAATCATTTATTTGTAAATTATTTTTAGCAAAAGTCTCTTTTGTTTTTATAAAAATATCACTTTTTTCTTTCATTAAAGCAACTTGAACTTCTCTTTGCTTTTTAATATCTTCTGTAATATCTCGCTGAATAATTATAGTACCATTTATATTGCCATCTTCATCATGGGAAGGAATCATATATGAATCAAGGATTAAAACACCATTATCTTTTGTTATTTGTTTTAACTTTCCCTTCCACATTTTATTATCAAGAACTTTAGCAAACATATTATTATAGACTTTTATATTCATATCGTGGTATCTCAAACTTAAAAATTCTTTTCCAATAAGTTCATTTTTATTGAAACCAGAAACTTTAGAAAAATGAGAATTTACATAAGTTATATTCATATGTATATCTGTTTTTATAACAATACTATTTGCATCTATTGCCTCTTTATATAAAGACAACTCTTTATTTTTAGATTTTATGATTTTTTTAGATGCTATATATTGTGCAAATTCATTTATTGATTCAAGTAAAGCTCTTATGTCAATGGGTTTTATTGCATAATTTACCACTTTTAGTTTTATGGAGTCAATTAAAAACTCCTTATCAGAATAAGCAGTTGAAAATATTACACCAACTTCTTTATCAAACTCTCTAATTTGTTTTACCATTTCAAGCCCAGAAATATCTGGCATATTAATATCACTAATTATTAAATCGATTTTTTTCTGATTTTTTTTAAATATTTCTAAACCCTCACGTCCATTGCTAGCGCAAAAAACTTGAGCAAAGAAATTTGTTAGTAAAGAAGCTAACTCTGTTCTCATAACATTGTCATCTTCAACGTATAAAATAGAGATTTGTTTTAGTAAAGTCTTATCTAAAGACATTTATTTTAACTTTTTTTGATTAATTAACTCAATAAATTTTATGAAATCAAATGGTTTTAGTAAATACTCTGTTACTCCATAATTAGAAGCTTCAGTCATATATTTTGATTCTGTATGTGCAGTCATAATTATAATTTCTATATCAGGATATAAAGATTTTGCTTCTTTTATCATCTCCAATCCATTCATTATTGGCATACTAATATCAGTAACTATAATATCAATTTCGTTAGCGTGTTCTTTTAAAACGGCTAAGCCTTCTTCACCATTTTTTGCTGTCAAAAAATCTACACCCAATTTTTGTAAAGTTTCTGAAATAATATCCAATAAATCTTTCTCATCTTCAACAAAAAGAAACTTTAGTTTTTTTAAATGCTCAATACTCTCTTGTAAACTTTTTGACATTTTTTACCTACTACTCTAATTCAGATTTACTAACAACTGCTTCTATATCCATAATTACAAGCATCTCATTATTATGTAATCTTACAAAACCTTTTAGATATTTTGCTGGAATTGATGAACCTATATCTGATACAGGTGCTAAAGCAGAGATATCAAGTCTTTGCACATCATCAACTTTATCTACAACAATACCTATCATTCTTTTATCTTTTGTTACAACAGCAATAACTGCAGTATTTTGATTATTTACAATTTCACCCGTTTTAAATTTAACTCTTAAATCCACAACTGGTACAACTTCACCCCTTAAATTAATAAGTCCTTTTACATATCCTGGAACATTTGGTAAAATTGTTATCATTTCTGGATAAGTTAAAATCTCTCTGATTTTAGGCAGTTCAATTGCGTATTGCATAGCACCTAATACAAACTTCATATACTCACTTGTGTTAGCATAATCTATTACAGCATCGTCTTTATTTTGATTTTCCATATGATTTGAACTCCTATTAATAGTATGTTATCATTTTTTGTTATATTTTACAATATTTAGCTTAAATTTCATATTTGTTTAATATCTAAAATATTACAAGTTACAGATAATTTTGTAGTTTCTAAAGTTATTTGCTCATTTATCTTAACACTATCCAAACTTATTATGTGATTATTCTTTGATACTTGAACATAACCATCTTTTATTTTTTTATCTGGATGATTGGCTTCATATGTATTTTTTAATTGTGTCAGTTCATTTTGTTTTTGCCTAAGTATTTGACTAAAACTATTTGTAAAATTTGATTTTAAATAATCTATCTCTTTTTGCACAAAAGAGAATTTTTTATCTAGTGAGTGTTGTTCAAAATACTTTTTATAGTTAAGTACAACTTGTTCTTTATTAAAAAGAACTCTTTTAAATCTATTAGAAAACTCTTCTCGTAAGTTATCTAAATAAAGTAGGTGTTCATTTCTATCAGGAAGTGCTATTTCTATTGCATTTGAAGGAGTTGCAGCTCTAACATCAGCGACAAAATCTGAAATCAAAAAATCAACTTCATGACCAACAGCAGATATTACTGGAGTTTTTGCTTCAAAAATAGCCCTTGCAACTATTTCTTCATTGAAAGCCCAAAGATCTTCTATACTTCCTCCACCTCGTCCTACAATCATAATATCACAATTTAAACTATCAGCTTTTTTTATGGAATTAGCTATATCAACTTTTGACCCTTCACCTTGAACTAAAGTAGGTATTAAAATAAGATTTACCAAAGGCCATCTATTTTGTGCAACTTTTTTCATATCCTCTATAGCTGCACCTGTTGGAGAAGTTACAATTACAATATTTTTAGGATATTTAGGGAGAGTTTTTTTTATTCTTAAATCAAAAAGTCCCTCTTTTTGAAGTTTTTCTTTTAATTGTTCAAAAGCTAGTGCCAAACTTCCTTGTCCATCTGGCTCAATTTTCGTACACATAAGTTGATAATTTCCCCTTGGGATATAAGCTGTAATGCTTCCAGAAATTAAAATTTTCATACCAACTTCAAGTCTAAATTTTAAATATTGGGCATTGCCTTTAAACATTACACAAGATAGGGTTGAATTTTCATCTTTAATTGAAAAATATATATGTCCTGAAGAGTGATATGTCAAGTTAGAAATTTCCCCTTGAACATATACACCTATAAAAGTAGTCTCAAGTAATGACTTGATTTGATTATTTAGCGTTGATACACTAAGAGGTTGATTCATAGATTAAATCAAACCTTTCTTGCAATAAAAAGTGTTGATATATTCATAGAAAAACCTTTTACATAAATAGGCTCAAGTCCCGCTTCTTTTAACTCTAAACACAAATTATCTTGAGTTAAAAAATCATCAATAGAATTAGGTAAATAAGTATAAGCTTCTTTATTTTTTGAAATAATTCCACCTAAAGTTGGTAAAATTTTATTCATATAAAAATCTGTTACATAATCAAGTGGAGAGTTTTTTTCATTTTTAGTGAACTCCAAAATAACTAAAAGTCCATCTTTTTTCAAAGTTCTTGCAAACTCATGAAAAGCCTCTTGTCTTTTAACAACATTTCTAATTCCATAAGATATAGAAATAATATCAGCAACTTCATTTTCAAAAGGCATTGCTTCAGCACCTGCTTCAATAAATTCTACATCAGGTAATTTTACTTTTGCCACATCCATCATTCCAACGCTTGGGTCAACACCAACTTTATTTTCTATTTGTATTGCATTTTTATTTGCAATTTTCTGCCAAGTTGTAAGCATATCACCTGTACCACAAGCAACATCAATAATTTTTTCTACTTTATTTTTACCATAAAAAGAAAAAGCTAAATCACATGCTTTATTTCTCCATGTTTTATCAATCCCCATACTTAAAACTCTATTTGCCACATCATAAGTTCCAGCAATTTCATTAAACATTGATACTATTTTTTCTTGTTTACCCATTATAAATATTCCTAATTATTTAAATAAAAAAACACCAGCTAATAAGCCACCTATAAAACCGATATTTAGAAAAACTAAAAGTTTTAAAATATCCAATTTTTTGTCTTTTGCTGGTAATATTTTTAAAATTTCTTCTTGTAATTTTAAAGCTTCATTAAACTTTTTTGTAGACCTAGTTACGTCATCTGTAGTCTTTTTAAGTGTTAATTCTGATAATTCTATTCTTTCCACAAGCTCTTTTGCTTGTTTGAAACTCATATCACTCATATTATTTTTTTTCTAACCATTTATCTAAATCAGCAAAAATCTGATTTAAAACATTTAAAACATAATCTTGAGCTTCTGATTGTAATCTTCTAAAAAATATATATTTTTTAGCACTTTCAACATCACCTAACTCTTTAGCTTTTAAAGCTTTTTCTCTAAAATCAGTATTATTGTGTGCCATTTCCCAAACTGTACTACCTAAGTATCTACTCATAGTAATTACTTTATCATTTTTTACTGTAAAGTATTTTGGGTCTTTCATAAAATCATACATTACTGTATTTGAAGCTAAATATTTATGACCAAAAAAGTTTATAAACTGCTCTTCTACATAATCTTTTTCCATAGATATAGCACGATTTAATGCAAAAATAATATTATCATCTGGATTTTTTTCTATTTTTCTTATTTTTTTCATAGTTGCAATTGCATTTTTACCATCAAGTTCACCATCACCCAATGGAATAATCCACTTTAAATTTCCAAAAGAACCCACTTTTTTAATCTCATCTAAAACCAATGATGAAGTTTTATTTCCTCCAACATCTATGATTATTTCATGATTATCATCCATTAAAATAAGCTCATCAAGTTCACTTACTTTGTTTGTTCTTAACATTCTTTTATTTACAATTTGAGTTGTGGTAAATGATTGACTATCATTATTTTCATCATCAATTTCTATGTAAGTAATCTTTTTCCCATGTTTTTTATATAAATATGGTGCTATTACTTGCATAGCAACTGTTGATTTACCAACACCACCTTTAGTTTGTGGAATAATAATCATTTAATTAATCCTTTAAGACTTTTTTTGATTTTTCATAAATTCTACAATCTTGCCATGAAATCTACAATATATCATATTTAGTGAAATATCATAATCATAAAGCGTTTCAATTTTATCGAAATTTTCATTAATTCCATATTCTAACCAAGCTTTCAGTTCCTCATAACTTTCAAACTCATATCCAAAAGTTTTAAGTAATCTATTTGTATAAGAATCAACAACCATCTCTTCTTTATGACAAGAATAACAAAGTATTGCATCAGCAGTCTCTTCACCAATTCCTTTTTGAGAAAGTAACCAATCTCTACATACATTTTCTTTAAAAGTTTCAAAATCACCAAACTCTTCAATTATATTTTGACAAATTTTTTTTATTCTTACAGCTTTTTGATTTTTAAAACCACTTGGAGCGATTGCTGATACTAAAATATCAATATCTATATTTGCCAATTTTTCTAACTCTAAACAATCTAATTTTTTTAGATTATCCAATGACTTTTCTACATTTGTCCATTTAGTATTTTGAGTTAATATTGCACCAAGAAACACTTCAAAATCGTTATTTGTTGGCCACCAATATTTATATTTTTCATCAATAGAATTTTTATCTTTTAGAAAAATAAATAAATCAAAAGAGTTAGAAATACTATTCAATAATTGCCTTTGTAATAAGTTCTTCACTTTTATCACATAAAACTTTTATCTTAAAAGCATCTACAGATTTTCCATCTTTTATATCCATAACAAGCATTTGCAATATCGATTTGCAAGAATTAGGAATAGCAAAATGTCCACCAAGTCCAGTAGTAGCCTTTTCTATTGGTATTTTAGAATCCATACCTATTACATTATCCCTACAACCAGTTAAGCCAATATCAGTTAAATATGTTGTTCCATTTATTATTTGTAAATCATCCGTTCCTACGTGGGTATGTGTTCCACAAATTGCACTTACTTTTCCATTAAACATCATAGCCATAACTCTTTTTTCACTTGTAGCTTCACCATGAAAATCTATAAAAATATTTTTGATATTTTGTTTTTCCAGTTCATTTATTATTTGTGTAGCTTTATTAAAAGGATTATCACAAGTTGGCATTGAAAAGTTACCCATTAGATTTATTACAGCAAGCTTTTCACCAGCTACCTCAAAAATCTTATAGCCATCTCCGGGAACACCCTCAGGGTAGTTTGCTGGTCTAATTACATTTTGGCTTTCAAGCAGCCCAATTATCTCTTTTTTCTTATCAAAAGTATGATTTCCACCAGTGAACAAATCAATTCCTATTTTAAAAAGTTCATTGGCGTTTTTAACTGTTAAGCCAAATCCATGACTTGCATTTTCTCCATTGGCAATTATAAAATCAATCTCATATTTTGTTTTTAATTTTTTTAAATGTTGTTCTATGATTTTTCTGCCAGGATGACCTACAATATCACCAATAAATGCTATTTTCAATATATTTCCCTTTTTTTATCTATTGGGATTGTATCAATTAAAAAGTTAGTTTTTTCTTTTATCTCTCTCATTTTTTATATTTCTAAGCATAAGCAAAAGAAAAAAAAGACCAATAGAAAAACTTATGATAGTAGGTGTTAAATTTGAAGCATCATAAAAATTGTATGCTATTACAAAAGATAGTATTGATATTACTAAACACATCTGTTTAACTCTTTAGCACAAACATAAGCAGAAGAAAAAGCAAACTGGAAGTTAAATCCTCCAAGTTCTCCTGTAACATCTAAGGCTTCACCTATAAAATACATGTTTTTTTGAATTTTGCTTTCCATGGTTTTTACATCTATTTCATCAACTTCAACTCCACCTTTTGTAACTTCAGCTTTTGTATATCCAAAGTTTCCAGCGGGAGCAAACTCATAGTTTTTTAGAATTTCTAATTTTTTTAATTCTTCTTTATTTAATTTGCTAATTGGCTTATCATCTAGTTCAATCGAAGCTAAAAACTCTTGCATAAATCTTTTTGGTAGATTAAAACTTGAAGAGATATTTTTATTACCTTTTAAAAATGATTTAAAAGTTTTATTTGGTAAAAAATCTATACTCATTTTTCCTTTTTTCCAATAAAGTGAACTATTTAAAATAACAGGTCCAGTTATACCTTTATGAGCAAAAAGAATATTGCCCTCAAAACTTTTATTTTCCACATTTACTTTTACAAACATAGAAATACCACTTAAATTTTTAAACCAAAATTGCTCTTTTTGAACAGTAAATCCAACAAGTGCTGGATTTAAGGGATTGACTTTATGTTTAAATTTTTTTGCAATATCAAAAGCTATAGAACTAGCTCCCAAACTTTGATAACTCAAACCACCACTTGCAATTACTACTTTTTTTGCTTCAATGATTTGATTATTTGTTTTTATTTTATAAAAGTTATCAAATTCTATATTGCAAACTTGGGTATTTAAAAACACTCTTTTACTTTTTATTAGCTTCAAAAACATATCAATAACATCTTGGGAAGTGTTACAAAAAAAAGTTCCTTTTACTATCTTTTCATTGAGTTTAAAATCTAGATTTTGTTTTTTTAAGAAGTTTATTAAGTCGTCATTTGAAAACTCTTTTAAAACAGAACTTACAAAAACATTATCTCCTAGATAATTATTAGCTGTTACTTTTTTATTTGTAATATTGCACTTTGCTCCACCTGATACTTTTATTTTAGCACCAACTTTTGCATTACTATCAATAAGACAAACATTATTACTTTTAAGTAAAGAAGCAAGCATCAACCCACTAGCACCTGCTCCTATTATAGCTATATCAAATATTACTTATCCTTCTTTTCTAGTTTTACGATTTTGAATATATTTATTCCATTTATATACTCATATTTTAACATACAATCATTTGCTCTAAGAATAGAATTAACTATATATAAACCCAAGCCAAAACTATTTTTGCTTTTATTTTCATTTGCAAAAAAAGGCTCAAAATAGTTCTCTAAGGGATAAGCCAAGCCCTTTCCACTATTTTCAAATATTATTTCATCTTTATCATTTGTTTTTATAGTAACTTTTTTATTATCTGAATATTTTATAGCATTATCAATTAGATTTTTCACTGCTACACAAAAAAGTTTGAAATTAACATTTAATTTTTTATTTTCATACTCTGAAATTATTACATTATCTTCTAACATCAACATATCTTCGGCATTATCAATAATATCTCCTAGAAAATAGTTATTTTTGATAACATTTTTAGTTGAAGAAATAAGCTCTTCAATTTGTGTAAATTCACTAATTAATGATTCTAATCTTGTAAAAACTCTTCTCATTTTTTCAGCATTTTCATCACTATTTTCTAACTCACTTAAGAATTTTCCTTTTGTAATTGGTGTTTTAAGTTCGTGCATTATATTTCTAATAAATACATTTCTTGATTCTTTTATATCTTTTAGTTTTTTAGCTGTATTTTTAAACTCAATTGCCAATTGAGAAACTTCATCTTGGGCTGTTGTATTATAGTATTCAAAGTCAAAATCCTCTTCACCAAGAGTCTTCACCTTATCTTTTAAAAGTTTGATTGGATATAACTTTTTCCAAGTAGTAATAAAGGATAAAACAATTGCCATAAACAACACTGCAAAAACTACTGATAAATATAGAAGTGGATTTACATGTTTATAATCACTATCTTTAAACATTATTAGTAAACCATCGTTTTTTATAAATAAAAAGCTCTCTCCATTTAAATCTAAAACTCTGATTAAAATTGTTCTATATCTTCTCTCCAAAGCAATTTTTGTTTTTGGGTTAAATAAAACTGCATTCATTTGACCAATATCATCGATAAAATCCATATCCATATTTGATAAAGATTCCACAAAAAACTTTGTTAATCCATTTTTTCTTTGTTGTTCTAATACCATTTTAGCAACAGGCAGATATTTTTTTGAAAGTTGTTTTTCTTTATCCTCTTGAGTATGAAAAACTAGCGCTAAAAAACTCGCTATTACTAAAAATAAAGAAATAACAAAACTAATAGTTATGGTAAAAAATATTGACTCTTTTTTCATTGTAAAAACTTATATCCCATACCTCTAATCGTATGTAAAAATTCTGGTGTTTTAGGGTTATTTTCAATCTTATGTCTAATTCTATTTATTATAACAGCAAGGGAGCCAATATTGTCATAATCACTATTTAATAAATTGCTATTTTCAAAGATATCATCCCTTGATACAACAAATCCTTCTCTTTTAATCAATAAAGATAAGACTTCATACTCAGCTGCTGTTAATCTTATAAATTTATCATTTTTTCTTATCTCTTTTTTCTCTTCATCAAAAATAAAAATTTTTTTGGGTTTTTCTTCAACTTTTGTACTGGTATTGTATCTTCTAAGGATTGTCTTGATTCTGATTTCTAACTCTCTTGGGTCATAAGGTTTAGGTAAATAATCATCAGCACCTAATTGTAAAGCAGTCACTTTGTCAGTAATATCACTTCTTGCACTTGAAATAATAATTGGAATATCATGATTCGCAATTATCTCTTTACACACATCTAAGCCATCCATTCCAGGAAGAGTTAAATCTAAAATTATCAAATCAAATTTATTTATTTTTAGACTACTAAGAGCCAAAAAAGGCTCTTCATAGTTTGTAACTTCCATGTTATACTGTTTTAAGTACTGAGTTAAGACATCTGCTAATTCTAAATCATCTTCTACCATTGCAATTTTTATCAAAAATTCATC